>CAYHOR010000034.1:0-6713 GCA_964358235.1 Candidatus Woesearchaeota archaeon | reverse complement strand
ATCAATGCTGGAAGAAAACTTGGAAGGGTTACTTTGAATGAATGGATAATATCTGCGTTTAAATTTTTGTAAATATCTAATTCATTTTTCAAGTAGAATGGAAATACTTTTCTGTATTTGGTTGTTATATATTTAATAGATTTATCAGATTGTAAAGGTTTGTATATTCCGTTATTTACTGGTCCAATAACTGTAACGTCGTGATCTTCAGAGAGGAATTTAGCAAATGGATACACTCTTGTTAGACCATTTGTGCTTAAATTATCTGAAGGCATGACTATTTTCATGAGTTTTAGAATAAATTATTTGTTTAAAAGATTTCTGAATAATTGAGCTGAAAGTTTATGATGTTCACAATATGCTAGACCTACTCTTTCTGATCTTTTGAATGCTTCATCGATGTCAAAATCTCCAGTTAATAGATTATTATATGCCCGACCAGGATTATTATTTGATACTGAAGTAATTCCATCTGCTAACAACCATGCTTCAAATGAAATATCTTCAGTGTCACAGTTGTAGATTGTTCTTTCTCTATGAGTTTCTACTTCTTTTTTTAATGCAGAATCTGATAAACTAGAATATGCCCATTCAAATAAGTTTGCAGCTGTAAATAATATTAATTGTTCACTTTCATCTTCTAAATTAAATTTTGGTGAATATGCGGACATAAATCCAAGATGATTTGATATAACTATTAATGCTTGTTCTTTGTCAGGATTAAATCTTCTTATTATTAGTAAATTTCTTTGTGGATGGTAACCTTCTTTTTTTGAATATTTCATTCTTAAATCCTTTGGAAATTCTGTTCCTGTTAAACCTTTATACATTGCTTTAACTTGACTTTTTTTAAGTCGATATTTATTAGTTGGTTTTGGTTCATAAAATGATAATAATCTTTTAAGAAGTTGTTCGTTATTATTAGAATCTTCTATTGCTTTTTGAAGTTTTGGAATTTCTTCTTCTAATTCTGAAAGGTTGTCATAAGAGGTTTCAATTGGAAATAATCTTGTAGTTATTTTTGTTTCATCTAAGTGTGATGATAAAGTTATACCAAAGATTAATTCTCTTAAACCCATAAAACTTATTTTTTTAGTGTTCTTTATAAGTATTTTGAATAATATTAATAAATAAGCTAATTATTCTTTAAATTATGGTTGATTATGCTAAAATTACTGCTGAAGTTAATCGTATACATGAGTCTAATGAATTAAAAGAAAAAGAAAAATGAATAGCAAAAAGAATAAATGATCTTAAAACAAAAATTGAAAGAAGAGTAAGAAGAGAATTTCCTTATAATTCTGGTGTTGATAATAATGCTTTAATAGAATATAATTTAAGAATTAAGATTTTAGTTGATGAAAGATATCAAAGTCATTGTGGTGAACATAAATTAGCTTTAGAAACTATGGTTGATGAATTATTTCAAAAGGCTGTTAATTCTGGTAGAACCAATATATTAACTTTGAATGGAGAACCTTTGCCTGAAGATTTAGCATTAATGACAACTTACTTGAGAACTAAAGGATTTAATTCAACTTATAGAATAGTGAGGCATGATGATGGATATAGCATTACTGCAAAATCTGAGGGATGCCATTATGAACATACTTTAACTTTTAAAGGATTATAATTCTTTGAATGAAATTAGTTCTATTCCTTTGAGATTATTTAAGAATTCTTTGCTCATTAGTTTTTCAAATTCTTTTGTTCTAATATTTTTTCCATTTAAAGTATCATTTGAAGATTTTGATGGATGACAACATAATTCAGCGGTTCCTTTAAAATTTAAGAATGAATCGTTTAATATTGGTTGATTAAAACCAAAAAAATTATCTGTAGTTTTTATAGGACATTTACTTAGGTTTAAGTTTATTAACAAATTTTTTAAATTTAAATTTAGTTTTTCTTTTGGCCATCTAATTTTGTAAATATGATATTCATTTGCTAGTTTAATTACTGTTTCTTTAATAGGTCTGAAAGCATGGATATGGTGATGAGTATTTAGATGATCTGGGCGGATGCCGGCTTCTAATATTTTTTCTATTTGTTTTCTAAATTCTTTTTCTACGAGATCTTTTTTTATTAAATATAGAATAGCTTTGTATTTATTATATTTGTTGAAAGGTTGATTAGTAATTAATGAATTTCCCCATGTTAAATTTAAATGAACTCCTATTCCTAGTGTTTTTTCGTATACATTTATTGCGTGTTCAAATGCTCCCATATTAGTCATTAAAGAAGTACTTGTAATTGTTCCAAATTTGTGAGCTTCAAGAATTGCATCATTAACATCTTTGCTTAATCCAAAGTCATCTGCGTTAATAATTAACTTATGCATGAAAATAAATTTATATATCTAGTATTTAATACTTTTTACATCAAAGATCTTACATATGATTCTAGATTAGCTAAATCATTTGAATCAAATCTTTGGTTTTCATTTGTAGTTACAGTAATACTATTTCTTCTTCTTGTTACTTGAATTCTATAATCTTGATCATCATTTTTACCAGTAATAACTAATCTTTCATTTCTTATAGAATCTAAATTTGGTGCTAATCCAAAAGTGTATGTAAATCTTGTACCATGATTTGTAAAAGGTTGCATTTCTACTTTTCCTTCACCTTTAAGATAAAACCTTAAGTCCCCTTTTAAACAAATTCTTTCAAGTAATGTTGCTATTGTTGAAGTATAGTCTTTTTCGAAGCCATTTAATTTTATTGCCATTATAAACGATTTTATTATTATTCTTTAAAAGTTTTTGTATATTCTAAATTAGATTTTAAATAAGCTTTTTATTTATTCATTATATATTTTTTCTTGCTTCTTTGTACATTATTTTAAAACTGGGCTTTTGTTTAGTCCATAATTCAAATGCAATCATTCCTTGGTAAACTAACATCTCAAGTCCATTAATAGTTTTACATCCTGCTTTTTTTGCTAGTTTTAAGAATTTTGTTTCAATAGGATTATAGACAATATCAAAAACTATAGGAAATTTTTTTAATTGTTTTTTTGTTGCAATTGAAATATTAGTACAAGGATACATCCCTAATCTTGTAGAATTAATTAGTATATCTCCCCTAATAGTATTTAGTTTATTCAATCCTCCATAATTTACGTTAAATTCTTTAGCTAATTTTTTAGCTTTTGATATTGTTCTATTTAGAATAGTTATATTTGCACCTTTATTTTTTAGACCAAATGCTATACCTCTAGCTGATCCTCCAGCTCCTAAGAGAACTATATTTTTATTGAATAGAGTAGTATGTTTTTCTAACGAGTGAATAAAACCTAACCAATCTGTATTATATCCTTTAAGTTTACCATTTTCATTAACAATAGTATTAACAGCTCCTATTTTTTTAGCTATAGGATCAATTTCATCTAGATAGGGAATAACTTTTTGTTTATAAGGAGTTGTTACATTAATTCCTTTTAGATTTAATGCTTTTATTCCTTCTATAGCTTTTTTCACTTGATGTTTTTCTACTAGAAAACATAAATAACAATTATCTAATTTTAATGCTTTAAAAGCCGCGTTATGCATTGCAGGACTCATACTTTGGACAACAGGTTTGCCTATTAAACCAAATATTTGTGTTTTTCCTGAGATTGATTTCATTTTACTTTTGTTTTTTTAATGTTATATATATCTTTCTAGAACTTACATTAAATTATATTCTCAAAAATTAATATTTTTTAGCTTTTCTAAAATAATTTTATTTAGTATAACAGCTTTTTCTTGAGTATCAGATTCTGTATAACATCTTAATTCTGGAGCATTGCCAGAAGGTCGAAAATGAAATATATCTTGATTTTTCAGAAAAACTTTTACACCATCAATGTAATTAATATATTCTACTTCATATCCAAATGATTTTTCCAATTCTATTTTTGCATTTTCTCCAGAGAATTTAGATACTAATTTTTTACTATTTTCTGTAGGAAAATTTTGTAATTTATTGCTAAAAGTATATCTCTGAGGTAAAGTTTGAACTAATGAAGATATTAATAGATTTTTTTCTAAAGCAAATAATATAATTGTTATTAAAGGAAGCATTGAGTCTCTTGTAGGTAAAGCTTTTAAAATTTTTCCGTTGATATTTAAATCTGTACCATTAATATAACCCCCATTTGCTTCATATGAAATTGCTCTTTTGAAATCGTTGTTAATATCTTTCTCCATTCCTTCAATTATATATGGTGAACCTATTCTTGTTCTTGTCACTTTTTTAAAAAAATTTACTTTTTCAACCACAGTATTTGAACTTACAGTGCAAGCTACAGAATCTGCTTCTAAATATATAGAACTCAAAACAGGAATAATATCTCCTCTAACTTGTTCTCCTTTTTCATCAAAAAGTAATGGTCTATCTCCATCGCCATCAGCAGAAACTATTGCAAAAGGTTTGTATTCTTCAACAATTTTTTTTGCGAAATCAAAATCTTCAAGTCTTAAATTTTCAGTATCAAAAGAAACAAAATGGTCAAACAAACCTACAGGAATAACTTCAGCACCTAATTTTTGAAAAATTTCTATTAATATTTCTCTTGCAACTGTTGAATGCTGATAAACTACAATTTTTCTATTTTTAAATAAATTATTTGAAAAAATATTTATATATCTATTTACATATTCTTCTCTTGCTTTTGTATGAGCCTCGGGTAATTTAATATTTTCTTTATAATTTATGTTTTTAATTTGATTATATTCTTCTGAGATTCTTATTTCGTCAATTTTTAAAACTTCACCAAAAGGCAGAATAAATTTGATTCCATTTCTATCTTCAGGAACGTGGCTTCCGGTTATCATAATTGATGCTTGATTTCTGTTTATTGAATAATATGTAATAGCAGGTGTTGGAACTTTACCACAATTATCAATTTTGTATCTATGATCATTAATAGCTGTAGCAATTGCAGCCATAATTCTTGGAGAAGATTCTCTTAAATCACAAGCAATAGAAATAAAATCTCCTTTTTTAATATAATGTTTTGATTCTAAATATCTTAGAAAAGCTATAGTCCATTTATAACATTCTTCATTAGTTAATTCATTAATTAGTCCTCTAACACCACTAGTTCCGAAGTTTAAGGTCATATGAAGATTTTAATAGTTACTGTTTAAAAATTTTGTTAATTTAATACTTCAAAAGATAATAGTCTGCCCCCGCCGAGATTCGAACTCGGGTCTTTACCTCGAAAGGGTAAAATGACTTGTCTTAAAGTACCCAAAAGTGCTCTAATTTGACCGGACTACACTACAGGGGCATTGTTATTTGAAAGATAATCTTTTATTTATAAACCTTTCTCAAGGCGATTTAGTTAACTTTATAAAATATCTAAATTATTTCTTTTGTATTGCCGTGGTGGCGCAACCTGGTACCGCGCAAATCAATTTAAGAAATTGAGTGTAGGCCTGGAAATGTACCTAGTGAGCTTGTTTCCGCAAGGATATCTCAGTTCAAATCTGAGCCACGGCGTTATAATTCTAATTTTACAAGAAATATTTATTAATCTTTTTCAATTTAGGTCTCTAAACAAAAAGCTTATATATCTCTTTCTTTATTAGGTCTCTAATGCAAATATTAAAAGAAAAGTCCAGAGAGTATAAAGGAAATTCTTATTTTAAATATAAAGTAAACATTCCTGAAGGTGCAATAAAGAGAGCAAATCTTGTTGAAGGAGATAAAGTATTAGTTACTGCTGAGTCTGGTGAACTTAAATTGTCTGTTATAAATAATAAAAAGCAAGAGTTTGATGGAATAAGATCAAAATTATACAAGGAATGCTTAAGAGAATTTCCAGAAGTAAGAATGAAAGATATTCAAGTTATGAAAAAGTATTTGAATCCAAAGAAAGGACAAAGAATTTTAGAAATTGGAGCTGGTAGTGGTTTCTTTTCTAGATATATTTCAGATTTACTCGGAGATAAAGGAAGATTAATTGTTTCTGATCCATCATTAGATCAATTAGAAGAAATTAAAAAATTAAAAAAAAATAATATTGATACCATTCAATTTGTACAATTTGGCTCTAAGAATATAAATTTAGAAAAAGATAAAGTTGATACTGTTTGGAGTTTTGGAGCAATGCATCATATGTTTAAGAAAAGTAAATCTTTTGAAAATCTCTCAAAGGTAGTTAAAAAAAATGGACGAATTGTAATTGGAGATGTATTTTCTGGTTCAAAATTGGCAAAACATTTTGATGATAAAGTGGCGAAATATTGTATTATAGGTCATGAAGTTGCTTTTTGGTCTAAAGAATATGCTGAAAGTATTTGTTTTTTGAATGGATTTTCAAAACCTAAATTTTATGATTTGAATATTCAATGGAAATTTAAGAAAAAAGAAGATATTGGAATATTTTTGTATAAACTTCATGGAATGACTAAAACTACTCCTGAAGATTGTTTGAAAGGTGCTGAGGAGATTTTAGGAATAAAAAAGAAAAATGGATTATACTGTTTAAATTGGCCTATGACCATGTTTATTACAATAAAAAAATAACTTTTCCGTAAACTATTAAAATCAGTTTTAAATTATTAATTAAATGAATAAAATTGAATTGATGGCTCCTGCTGGTTCTTATGAAACACTTATGGCTGCTATCAAAGCTGGTGCAGATTCTGTATACTTTGGAGTTGGTAATCTTAATATGCGTTCTAGGACTGCAAATTTTCAAGTTAAAGATTTGAATAAAAT
>CAYHOR010000033.1:0-6864 GCA_964358235.1 Candidatus Woesearchaeota archaeon | reverse complement strand
TTTTATTTTAAATGAATTTCGACTATATCTTCATCTTCCAATTCGTGTTCTAAGCCTACAGTTTGTCCAGTATGTTTTGCACTTGGACCCCAGATTCGTGCATATTTGAATTTCTTTAAGAAATCTTTGTGAATCTTTGATGCAAGACTTTTTATTGTATCTCCTTCCTGCATTGCAATTGGAGGCCAGTCTCTTTCTTTTCCAGGAGATTTAGAATAAACTTTTATCATCCTCAAGGTTTTGAAAATATTAGTTTGCAAATCTTCCAAACCTTTACCAGTTATTGTTGAAATTCCTTTGCCAGTAATATCTGATTTTGTGTAACAAATAATTAGAGGCATATAAATTATTGATTCATTAATAACATCTGCAAGGTCTTCTATAGTTATAGGTTCAAAAGCAGTTACAACAGCATTATGGTAACCATGTTCTGTCATCATTTTAACTGCATCTTTAGAATCAAATTGAAAATATTTTTTACCTAAGAATTCTATTCCTCCTTGACCTTGTTTTCTAATAAACACTTTGGGTTTTTCAAAATTTAATTTTATTTGAGCTTTTTCAAATTCTGTATATAGTATATTTAATTGTTCTTGTTCATCGTGGGTAGTATCAATTAAGAATACAACTAGATCTGCAGAACGAATGATAGTAAAAAAAGATGGACCTTCACCTTTGTATGCGAATCCTGGAAACATTGCAGGTATTTCAATTAATTGCAAATATATTCCTTTATAGTTCATAATTCCCATTTCAGGTTTAGTGGTAGTATATTTATACTCAGCAACAAGAGGTTTAGCATTTGTTAATTTTGCAATAAGACTAGATTTACCAGCATTTGTAACTGACACCAAAGTAATTTGAGCAGCGCCTTCTCTTTTTACAAACAATTTTGCGCCTTTTCCTTTTGAAGTTTGGCTGGTTTTTTCCAATAAAGAACGAAATTTAGACAATTTTTGCTTAATTTCAGCCCGTAAGGATTCACTACCTTTGTGATTAGGAGCAGTCCTGAGCATCTCCTCCAAGCAAGTTATCTTTTCCTGAGTTGTTGAAGCTCGAATATATTTTCCTTCAGCTATATAATATTCCGGATGTGCGTTTATAGGCATAGTTATCCTAAATTAAGAATGATTTTTAAAGCTTACCAAAGGTTTTTAAAGTTAAATTCATTAAAATAGGGTATGGATTATTATCCTGAATTTTTAACAAATCTAGTTGCAGGTTTGTTAGTAATTGGATTTGGAATTGTTTTAGGTAGTATTATATCTGTATTAGTTAGGAAAATATTACATAGTTTTGAAATAGAAAGAATTGCTCAAGATTTAGGGTTAAGATTTCCAATTGAAGAGTTTCTTAGTAAATTAATACAATATGGCTTGTATATTGGAGGTTTGATATTAGGTTTAACATTTTTAGGACTAGAAAAAATAGTTTTATATGGAATCCTTATATTTCTGTTGATTGTATTAATTATTTTTATATTACTTTCATTAAAAGATTTCATACCTAATTCTATTGCTGGAATTATGATTTATATGAAAAACAAATTAAAGGTTGGAGATATTGTTGAAATAGAAAGAGTTGAAGGAAAAATAGTAAATGTTGGATTAATTGAAACACAAATCAAAACTGAAGATGGGGATTTAGTAATAATTCCTAATGGGCTTATTTCTAAGAATATTATTATCAAAAAGAAAAAATAGATTAAGAATATATTACTTAATAGTAGTAAAGTTTATAAATCCTTTTACTGCTGAAAAAGGTATGGTTTCGACAGCAAGAGGAGTAAGATATGGAGTTATTTCTGATATTCATGAGAATCCTGAGAGTGTAGTTAATTTAATTAGATTAATGCGATTTGGATACGGAGGAATAGACAAGTTAGTTCTTAATGGAGATATAGGAGAATGGGTTTTAGGAATAAGAGAAAGAATTGGATTTACCAAACAAATATTAGAAGCTGCAGGAAAAAGTAAGTTAGAAACTTATGTTCAACCTGGAAGTCATGAAGAGCTCAATATTTATGAGATAGCATTGGGTTATGTTAAACAAACTTATAAAAATATTATTGATGTACGAGAAAAACCTGTAATAGAATGTTTAGGACATAATCTTGTATTCATTCCAGGTTCGGATATAAATGGTCGAGATGAAAGTTTTACTTTTGGTACAGCAATGGAATCTGGAGAATATGTTGTATATAATGGCAGGCTAGTTAAGAAAAGTAGATTAGGTGTAAGAGAAACTAAAGATTTGAAAGAAGTTGAATATACAAATATTGAACAAGTATTAAGAGGCGTGAGAGATCCAAAGAATACAATATTATTTTGTCATTGTCCACCTAAATTTGATAATGGTGAAATTGGAGTAGATTTTGCTCATTATATCGAGACTTCTTCAGTTAATAGTTTATTCCCTGAAAGATTATATTCTACTGGATTCGCCCCAGCATTTAAACTAGCAGAAATAAAAAAAGAAGTTAAATATTTTATAGATTATGATGAATATAAGGGAGATGAAGAAAAATTAAAAAGAATATTGAGAGAAAAATTAGGATTATTAGATATCACTGAAAACGTTGAAATAGGTATAGAACGTAAAGGAAATAAAGGAAATGTTGAGTTAGGACAATTATGCAATCAATATGGAATAACAAAAATGGTTTCTTCACATTTTCATGAGTCTGGGCATAATGCACACACGTTTGATGGCAAACCAGTAGCTAAAAATACATTCGTTGAAGATTTAATTGTAAATTCTGGTCAAGGATCAAATGGAAAGGCAGTAATTATTGAAGTTGATGGAGAAAGGATGAGTTATATACCAATAGGCGCTGAATCAAAAATACATTATAAATAAAATTATTAACATCCAAAATAAAATTCCTAGGCATAATCTTTTGTCTTGGTAAAAGTATTCTGGATTTCTTGCAATAGTTGAATTTGTTTCTATTAAATAGAAATATCTCAAAATTACATATAAGGATATTGGAAGAGTATAAATTAAATGGGGATAAATGCTTAGAAATGAATATAGGCTATAAGATAATAATAATGAAATTGTGGACATAATTAATAATGTATTGATAATTTCTTTTGAATACAAGGCTAATACAGGTTTATGCTGAGAGGATTTATTTTTCAATAAATAAATTTCAGATTTTCTTTTACCGACTACTAGAAATAAACTTAAGAAGAATGTACATAATATTAACCAAGGACTGATTCTAACATTAAGTATGTAAGCTCCCGCGATAGCTCTTAAAATAAAATTTGTTGATATGAAAATTAAGTCTAAAAAGATTTCATTTTTGAAGTATAAAGAATATAATTGAGTTAAGAAGAATAATATGAGAATTATTATAAAAAATTCTGTTGAAATAACTATTGCAATAGTTAAAGAAAGAATAGCTAAAATAAAAGCAATTATCGAAGCTTTATTAACTGAGATTAATTCAGAGGCTATTGGCCTATTAGATTTTTCTGGATGAATTTTATCTTTTTCTTTATCAATAATATCATTTAAAATATAATTTGTTGATGAAATTAAACATAAAGAGATAAATGCTAAAATTGTTAAAAATATACTATTTACATTAAGTAATAATCCTGCAAAGATTAATGGTAAGAATACTAAGAGATTCTTGTAGTATTGTTTAACTCTCAATAGGTTGAAAAGCATAAAATGGTCTTTTTATAGGAGTTTATAATTAATGTTTAACTTAATAACAATGGTTAGAGAGGATAAGATTTCATTTATTCCGATAAAACGGAAAGTATTTAAGGTTTAATAACCATTTATTATATGTCCCAATAGGGAACAAAATGGAATTGAAGGGCTTGTAAAATGAACAAGCAGACTCAATATGAAATTTTGTTCCTGAATGAAATGTTGAACAATAACTGCTGGAATGGAAAACACATGAATGAACAATATGTTTTTAAACGTGTAAAACACCTTCCACCAAAAGAGAAAAAACAAGCATTGAAAGCTTGGAATAAACTTTTGACTGAAGGTTTAGTTCTAAGAAAACCTTCGAAAAAAGAATTTCAAGTAAGTTTGAACTCTCAGAAGAAAGCAGAAATTGAGAAACTAATTATTTAGGGACAAACTCTGCTACCATACATCCTCACCAAGATGATGTATGGTGGCGAGATTAATAAAACTTGCGGAGGAATAAAATATGAAATATCAAAATACAAAATTTCAAGAGTTATTTGGAGATTCAAATAGAGTTAAAATTATGGAATTTTATTTAGAATCTGGTGATATTGCTTTTCCTATTGAGGCAGTTGTAGAAGAAAAAAATATTGGCAAAAGTCAGACTTATGAAATTATTAATTCTATGATTAAAAACAATATACTAATAGAAGACAAAATATATAATAAAAAAAGATTTTATAAATTAAATAAAAAAAACGAGACTATTTTAGAACTGATAAAATTATTTAATAAAATAATTATTCCTTAATTTACTAGACAAATGAAGAAAAGTTTTAAAAAGAGAAAAAGTATTTTAAAATTATGAAGAAATTGTTTATAATATTGGCTATTTTAGTCTTAACAGCTTGTACTACAGAGCAAAATAATTTTTCTAGTGAAGTTGAACAAATTTCATCAGAGGAGACAAATATGGGACAAAATGTATTAGTTGAAACTAACAAAGGAAGTTTTACAATGGAGTTATATGAAGACACTCCTATTACTACAGCAAATTTTGTTAAATTAGTTAGTGAAGGATTTTATGAAGGATTGACTTTTCACAGATATGAGCCTGGATTTGTAATTCAAGGTGGAGATCCTAGTGGAGATGGAACTGGTGGAAGTGATGAGAATATTCAGTTAGAAGTTGTTGGAAAAAGTCATAGCAAAGGAACTGTTGGAATGGCTAGAAGTTCTGATCCAGACAGTGCAAGTTCACAATTCTTTGTAAATTTAGCTGATAATTCTTTCTTAGACTCCGGATATGCTGTATTTGGAGAAGTTACTGAAGGAATGGATGTTGTAGATTCGTTAAGAGTTGGAGATAAGATTATTAGTATTAAATTACAATGAAAGGATTAGAAGAATTGAAAAAAATGAATTTTCCGATTAATCAGTTTGCTATATTTGGAAGTGGGCCTTTAGGAATTCGAGGAATAAGAGATTCTAATGATATTGATTTAATTGTTAAAGATAATTTATGGGAAGAATTATTAAAAAAGTATACAATAAGTAAAAATAAACATAATGCAATAATTATAGGGAATATTGAAATTTTTAATAATTGGTTGCCATTTAAGGATATAAATGTGTTAATAGATTCTGCAGATATAATTGAAGGATTTAGATTTGTTAAATTAGAATATGTTTTAGAATGGAAAAAATTTCTTGGAAGAGAAAAAGATTTAATAGATATAAAATTAATTGAAAATTATTTAATGTAACCATTAGGATTGTTTTTATGCCAGTCCCATGCTGATTGGATTGTATCTTTAATAGAATAATTGGATTTCCAGTTTAATATTTTTTTTGCTTTGTCTGCATTGGCTACTAATATGGGAGGATCACCAGGTCTTCTATCAGTGATGTTCACTTTAATTTTCATACTAGTAACTTCTTCACAAATTCTAATAATTTCTTTATTACTTGTTCCATTTTCAGTACCTAAGTTAAAAAAATTAGATTTGCCTTTTTTAAGATATTCCAAGGCTGCTATATGCGCATCTGCCAAGTCAACAATATGAATATAGTCTCTAACACAAGTACCATCAGGTGTTGGATAATCAGTGCCGAACAAGTTTATTGAATCTTTTCTTCCTTGAGCAGTATATAGTAATAAAGGTATTAGGTGAGTTTCAGGATTGTGATCTTCACCGATTCCATAAGCTGCGCCGGCTGCATTAAAGTATCTTAATGCAACATATTTTATTCCATAAGAATCGTCATAGGCTTTTAGAGCGCGTTCAAATAGTAGTTTAGTTAATCCATAAGGATTAATCGGAGATTGCTTTTCTTCCTCAGTAATTGGAACTTTTTCTGGTATACCATAAGTTGCACAAGTAGAAGAGAATACTATTTTTTTTATTCCATTTGTTTTCATGGTATCTAATAAAACTAAACTTTTTCTTAAATTATTATCAAAATATAAAGAGGGATTTTCTACAGACTCACCAACGTAAGCAAATGCTGCAAAGTGCATTACTGAATCAATAGAATATTTTTTAAAAGTTTCAGTTAGTAATTTTTCATCACTGATATCGCCTTGGACAAATGGAATATTTTTTGGCAAAGATTCTTTATTTCCTCTAGAAAGATTATCATAAATAACTACTGAGTATCCTTTTTCTAACAATCTTCGAGTTACTATACTACCAATATAACCTGCACCGCCTGTTACTAATATCATTTTATATCCGGACGACCTATTGAAAAATATTTAAAGTCTTTCCTTTGTGTTAAAATATTGTAATCTAATACATCCTTACCATCGAAAATTATTGGTTTCTTGAGTTTTGTTTTTAATATATCAAAATCAGGATTTCTATAATTTTTCCAGTCATTTGTAATAAACAAAAAGTCACAATCATTTAATGTTTCATATTGGTCTTCTATTATAGAAAAATTAGTTAAATTTATACCTTTATTTTTTATCTCTCTTATAAATTCTTCACTTGCTTGTGGATCATGAGCACGTATTTTTGCTCCACGTTTTAGTAAATCTGGAATTGCAACCAAAGATGCAGCATCCCTGACATCATTTGTATCTTTCTTAAAAGCCAAACCCCAAATGGCTATAGTTATATTAGATAAATTCTCACCAAATTGTTTTATTATTCTTTTATTCAATCTTAATTTTTGATCTTCATTTTGATCGAGAATAAT
>CAYHOR010000032.1:0-7174 GCA_964358235.1 Candidatus Woesearchaeota archaeon | reverse complement strand
CTTTTTTAGATGCTACAGGAGCCCATGCAGGTGCACTTCTCGGCGATGTACTTCACGACCCCCTACAGTCAGGAGGTCTTGGCACTCCAGCACATGAACGTTTAATTCCAGGGTTAGTACATAGAGCTTCAGGTGGAGTTTTATTTATTGACGAAATTTCAACTTTATCCCCTCATTCACAACAGGAATTATTAACAGCATTACAAGAAAAGAAATATCCAATTACAGGTCAATCTGAAAGATCTAGTGGTGCAATGACACGTTCAGAACCAGTGCCAACAGACTTTATTTTAGTAGCTGCAGGGAATCTAGAAACAATTCAACATATGCATCCAGCATTAAGATCAAGAATAAGAGGCTACGGATTTGAAGTATATATGAATAACACAATGGATGATACTCCAGAAAATCGAGACAAACTAGCTATTTTTGTAGCACAAGAAGTTGTTAAAGACGGAAAAATTCCTCATTTTACTAAAGAAGCAGTAAATGTAATAATTGATGAAGCAAGAAAAATGGCTTCTACTCATGGTAAACTTACAGTTAGATTAAGAGAATTAGGCGGATTAATAAGAGCAGCAGGAGATATTGCTGCTGAAAATAAATCAGAGTTTGTAGAACCTAAACATATTACTGAAGCTAGAAAAATTTCAAAAACATTAGAACAACAAATTGCTGATAAATACATTGAAGCTAAAAAGAAATATGATGTTATAATAACTGAAGGTACACGAGTAGGAAGAGTTAATGGACTAGCAGTTATAGGTTCAGACTCAGCTTATTCTGGTATAGTCCTTCCAATTGAATCAGAAGTAACTTTAGGTGGTAAAAAGACTGAATTCGTGGCTACTGGTAAACTCGGAGAGATAGCTAAAGAAGCAGTAAAGAATGTATCAGCTTTAATTTTAAAATATTTTGGTGAAGACTTGAGAGAAAAATATGATGTTTACATTCAATTCGTTCAATCTACTGAAGGTGTAGAAGGAGACTCAGCTTCAATAGCAGTAGCAACTTCAATAATATCTTCATTAAAGAACGTTCCTATTAGACAAGATACTGCAATGACTGGTTCATTATCTGTAAGAGGAGACGTTTTAGCAGTCGGTGGAGTCACAGCAAAAGTTGAAGCTGCCATAGATGCAGGATTAAAACAAGTTATTATCCCCAAATCAAATGAAAAAGATATTGTAATAGAAAAATCAAAATTAAAGAAAATAAAAATTATTCCTGTTACAAGAATTGAAGAAGTTATTCAAGAAGCTCTAGACTGGAAAGGAAAAGAACATATATTAAAAGCAATATTAGCTAAAGCTTCACAATAATATTAATAAATAATTATTTTACTTTTTTATCAATATGAAAATTGTTTTAGGTTTAACAGGTCTGATGCGTTCTGGAAAAGATTTTGCGGCGGAATATATTTCTAAAAAATATAACTATACAATTTTAACAATGTCTGATATAATAAAAGAAGAACTCATCCAGCTTGGTAAAGAACCTTCTAAAATGAACATTTCCATTTATGCCGATGAATTAAGAAAACTTTATGGTAATGATATTATTATGAAGAGAACGTTGGAAAAAGTAAAAGATTTTGATAAGGTCATAATAACTGGTGTCCGTAGTCCTGAAGAAGTAGATTATATAAAAATTAATATTGGAAATTTCAAATTATTTTTTATTGAAGCTTCAAAAGAAAATCGATATAAAAGAAGAACAATTAATGATCCTCAAGATCTTTTAGAATTTTTTGTTAGAGATCAAAGAGATATTATTTTTAAAGGTCTTGATAAAGTCATTGAAAAAGCTGATTTTAAAATAAATAATGATTCTACCGAAGAAAATCTTTATTCTCAGCTAGATAATATTATGTCAAATTTGGAATATAAAAGACCTTCATGGGATGAATATTTTATGAATTTAGTTGAGGAAGTTTCAAAAAGGGGCACTTGCGATAGAGGCCGGACTGGTGTGATTATTGTCAAAGATAAAAGAATTATAGCTACAGGATATGTTGGTTCTCCTAAAGGAATTAAACATTGTGATGAAGTTGGTCATCAATTAAAGATAACTATTAATGAAGATAACACAAAAAGTATGCATTGTTTAAGAACAATTCACGCAGAATTAAACGCAATTTGTCAAGCTGCAAAGTTTGGTATTTCTATTGAAGGAACCACTATTTACTGTAGAATGGAACCTTGCTATAATTGTGCTAAAGCAATAATTAATTCAGGTATAAAACGAGTAGTCGCACAAAAAGCTTATCATGCTTCTAAAGAAGCCAGAGAATTATTCAAAGAAGCTGGTATTTGTTTTGAAATACTAAATGATGAAATAGTCAAATATGATTCACAATAATTCTTTATATTTCTTATACGCCGGATCAGTCATAGTCCAATAACTTTTTCTAGAGAATTTAGGCGTAACATTCTTAACAATATTCTTCTTCTCCATCTCCTTCAATAATTTTAAAATAAACTCCTTATCTCTAACTTCAAGTTCTGCAATTTCCGGAGCACTTAAAGATCTTGGAGACTCATCATAAAGAATTCTTAATATATTAGATTTTATTTTTTCAAGATTATTCAAAGAATACTTACTCACATTAAACTATACACTTTTTTTATTTAAAAGCTTTATGGCGTTTTAACGCTAATTAACAAAACATTTAAAAAAGAAATAAATAATCTTTTGTAGATGACCATAAAATATGAAATTTTAAAATTATTAAAAAAAGAAAATATACCAGAAAATTTATTACAAGAAACTCCAAATCCTAATATGGGAGACTTTGCTTTGCCTTGTTTTACACTATCAAAGAATCCAGTAGAAAAAGCTAAAGAATTACAAACTAAGTTTGAACACAAGTATTTAGAAAAAGTTCAAGCCTTAGGTCCATACTTAAACTTTTACATAAAAAAAGATGTTTATAATAAAGAGATTATAGAATACAAAATAAAAGAAAAGAATAACAATAAAACAATTGTTTTAGACTTCTCTCAACCTAATATAATGAAACCTTTCAATATTGCTCACTTACGTTCAACAATGATTGGAAACTCAATATACAATATCCTAAAATTTGAGGGATATAAAGTCATTAGAGTAAATCATTTAGGAGATTGGGGAACTCAATTTGGTAAGATGATGTATGCTTACGAGTCATGGGGAAATAAAGAAGATTTGATGAAAGATCCAATGCATTATATGACTGACTTGTATGTAAGATTTCATTCTGAAGCCGAAAAAGAGCCTTATTTAGAAGATAAAGGAAGAGAATGGTTTGCTAAATTAGAAAGAGGAGATAAAAAAGCAAAGGCTTATTGGGAATTGTTTAGTAAACTTTCTTTACAATACTACCATAAAACTTACAAAAGATTGAAAGTAGATTTTGATTCATGGGCAGGTGAAGCCTTTTATGAGCCTATGCTAAACGAAACAATAAAGATACTTCAAGACAAAGGACTTGTTGAAGAAAGTGAAGGAGCTTTGATAGTTAATCTAGATCAATATAATATGGCACCTTGTATTATTCGTAAATCTGATGGTTCAACAATTTATGCAACTAGGGACTTAGCTGCAGCTATGTATCGTGCTAAAGAATATAATTTTTATAAAAATTTATACGTTGTTGACGTACGCCAGTCTTTACATTTTCAACAGTTTTTCAAAGTTCTTGAATTAGTTGGTTTTTCCTGGGCTAAAGACTGTATACATATACCTTTTGGGACAATGAAGTTTAAAGATGGGGTTATGTCAACAAGGAAAGGTTTAATAATTTTTTTAGAAGATGTTCTAGACAAATCAGTAGATTCAGTTAAAACAATAATTGAAGAAAAAAATCCCAAATTAAAGAATAAAGCTAAAGTTGCTGAACAAATAGGTATAGGCGCTGTAATCTTCTGGGATCTTTCCCATGATAGAGTTTTAGATATTAATTTTGATTGGGATAACGTCCTAGACTTTAATGGTGAAACTGGTCCATATGTACAATATACGTATGCTAGAGCAGCTTCAATAATTAGAAAGAATGATAACAGTTCAAAACCAGATTATTCTAAACTAATAACAACAGAAGAGTTAGAATTAATAAAAGATTTATCTTTATTTGAAGAGTATGTTTCAAAGGCTTCGCAACAATACAAGCCTTCTATAGTAGCTAAATACTTAATCAAATTATGTCAAGACTTTAATATTTTTTATCAAAAATGTCATTGTAATATTGAAGATAAAGCTCTTTCAAGGGCAAGATTAAACTTAGTCCAGAAGACAAAAGATACAATAAAGACTAGCCTTTCTTTGTTGAGTATGGAAGCTCCAGAAGAAATGTAATTTATTTTCCATACCAGTACCAGCCTGCTAATATTATGAAGCAAGTAATGGCACTTAATGAGTTAGATAATATTACTGCATAACTGCCTAATTCAAGTCCATATAAAATCCAAACAATATTATTAATGACAAAACAAGAATATGATATAGCAGAAATGTCTTTAGCACTTTTTCTTTTGAATATTTTGTAAATTTGAGGCAAACTAGCCAGCACCATTAGACTTCCAAGAGTAGCTGCCAATATTGAAAGTATTGTCATAAAAGGATATTATTCAACAGTCTATTTATATTTGTCGTTTGAAATTTGGATAGTTTACAACCGTAACATTTAAATAGATTATTTAGATATTCTGCTATATGCCAATAATATCATTTACATTTGATAAAATAGACGTACAAAGAAAAAAGACAATTGAGGCTCCACTTAAAGTTAGAACTTCTATAAAAATTACTGATTTGAAAGAAGAAGAGCTTTCTCTTAGTTCTGGAAAGAAAGATATGTTGTTAAGATTTTTCTTTGAATATGCTGTGGATTATCAAACTAATCAAGGAATAGTTTCATTAGAAGGCAACTTATTATTTGCTGGTAAAAGAGAAGATTTAGAAGGCGCTTTCAAAGAATGGAAGAAAACCAAGAAGTTTAATCCTGAAATAAGTAAAGATGTCTTAAACAATATTTTCTTGCGTTGTAATATCAAAGCTTTATCATTTGAACAAGAAGTTTCATTACCACCTCATATTGTTTTACCAAGGTTAGCTCCAGTAAGTAAAAAAGGTAAAGCTGAAGACTATATTGGTTAAATTTGCGTGTCGGACTTTTTCCGGCACCTCTTTCGACAGTCTTTCGACAACCCGTCACCATTGACGGACTTTTTCCGGCACTCAATATGACATTTAGTCCACAAATCCTTTTAAATTTAATAAAAATAAGTTATTCTATGAGCCTTTTAACTAATGATGAAGCTATTAAAGACTCATTTAAGCGTGTAAAAGAGCATATGCAGGCGCTTGAAAAGGAGCTTAGAGCAGACAGAGAGTTCATAATAGTTCAGAATCAACGTTTAGAATATTTAGAGAAGAGTTTAAAAGATTTAAAAGATAAATCTCAAGAAGAAATAAAAAAAGAAGAAAAAATAGGTAAAGAAACTAATTCTAATCAGATTTTAACTAAAAATGAAGATTTTAAGGAGGATTTAACACTTGAAGAGCCTGTTTTTAACTCTAAAGTAGAGTCTCCAGTGGAAAGGAAGGGGTATCTTGCGACACCGCTCCGACACCACGCCAACACTTCGACACCCTTCCGGCACTCCGGCACTGATTCCGGCACCTCTTTCGACAGGCTAGACATAGAAGAAATTAAATCAAAGCTCAACAAAGTATTTTATTCGCTCACAAATAGGGAATTTAAAGTCTTTATGGCAGTTTACAGCCTAGAAGAAGAGTCTAAATCGCCTATAACTTACCAAGAATTGGCTAAATCCTTAGATCTATCGTCAAGCTCAATTAGGGATTATATTTCTGAATTAATAAGAAAAGGGGCTCCAATAAAGAAAGAAAAAACTAGAAATGGGCTAGTTTATGTCTCAGTTTTGAAGGAATTTAAGGATTTAAACCTAATTTCCAAGCTAATTGCCTTTAGAAATATGTCTAGTGAACAAAAATCTATATTTGATAGCTTCATATAAGCTCATTTTTGCATTTTTTAGTGTATTTTTAATGAATAATTAAGATTTTTTGCCATTTTTGTTAAATATGAACTCTCACTTTTGCATTTTTTAGTACTCTCGCGATCATTTTCAAGGAATTATTTATAAATTTTACTATTTTTATTTTATTTAAACTCTCACTTTGGTATTTTTAAGGCATTTTTCGTATATTTCAACTCCTTTTTTTATATTATTGTTAATCTTTTGTTAATATATTGTAAATATTTTGTTAAGACATTGTTAAGATGATGTAAAGATTATGTTAATACCATGTAAAGATTCAATATTTTTCAAATAATTCTATTTTATAGTAAATTTTAGGTTATCGACTGTAAGATTGTTAAGATGATGTAAAGATGGTGTTAATATTAACAATAGTTGGTGTTAATCTTTACTGCATACTTACACAAGTTAACGTTAACTTTACAAACAAAAGATTAATAAATAAAAACATCTTAGAAAATAATATGTTTGGGTGGTTCAAAAAAAGAGATGATAAGAAAATTGAAGAACTAGAGTCTTCAGTAAAAAATTCTTTTCAAAATATGAGAACAGATATGAATCAAGTTTCTCAATGGATAGGGCACTTTAAGACTAAACATGAGGAACATCATACAAAAATCCAAGAACACCATACAAAAATTGAGGATATATATAATAAACTTAAAGATTTAGAGGATTTATTAGCAGTAAAAAGTGCAGTTTTAAACCCAGAATTCTCAAAAGTGAGAGTTCAAGACACAAAAGTTGTAGAATTAAATCAATCTTTTGATGAAGGCAAGGAAAAATTACTAGAACTTAAAGTACAAGTTGATCCACTACCTGAGGGTCAACAAAGAGTTTGTGAATGTCTAGCAGCATTACAAAGAGAACAACCAGATACATGGGCTTCTTTGTCTAAACTTGCTGATGAAGTTTATCCCGGCAGAGAATATGATAAAGTTAGATCTGCAATTTTACAATTAGTAAACATTTTAGAAGCAGAAGGTTATTTAATTAAAAGAAAAGTAAGAAAATCTGTTTATGTTTATTTAAAGAAAGAAAAGATGTCACTTTTCAAAGGGATAAATGAACTTAATAAAATTTCCCAATTAAAAAAATCTAAAAAATCTTAATCATGACTGGACTTTTAG
>CAYHOR010000031.1:0-7237 GCA_964358235.1 Candidatus Woesearchaeota archaeon | reverse complement strand
TTTATGAATTGAAAAGATTATATCTTTCAAAAGGAGGAAGAAATTTGGAAAACTTAAACGAAAGGAATTTATATACAAAAAGAATAAAAGAATCTATGAATGAGAACAATTTGAGAACTTTACAAAAAGAATTAAATATAATCAAAAATAAAGTCTCAATTATAATAAATATTCTTTCAGAAGAAGAATTAACAAGTAAAACAAAAAAACAACTCAAAATTGTAAGAAAAACTCCACTTTCCAAATATACAAAATTGTAAAATGTGGGAAGTATATTTATCACCAATAGTTTCAAAATTCTTAAGGAAAACTAATCAAAATATTAGAATCAGATTAGAAAAATCTTTGAAAAAATTAAATTGTGAAAATCCTTTCCAATATCTAGAGCATTTTGAAAGTAAAGATTATTATAAATATAGAATAGGAGAATACAGGGCATTAATAGATTTAGATTTTGAAAACAAAATAATTAAAGTACAATTAATGGATAAAAGAAGTAGAATCTACAAAAGAGAATTTTAAACCCTAAAAAATATTTCTAATAAAATTCATACTTTATATACTATAAAAAAACAATAATTTCAAAGAATTTAAATTTATCTCAATATTTTTTAAAAAGAATTTTCAATTTCAATTTTTTTGCCAGTTTCTTTCCAAATTTATAACCTTCTTTAGAAAATGGCCAAGAGAATAAAGTTAGATTTTTTCCTAAAATTTTTTGATATTCTTTTATCTGCATTATCCTTGCTTTCATAGTATATCCCTTCCGTCTATATTTAGGTTTTATTAAAGATGAAACAAAATACAAACAAGAATATTGTTTTTTGGGAATAGAATCTTTTATTAAGTAAAATAATTCCTTTTCAGTAATTTTTCCTTTTAAAAAACAAATCATATTTTTTTTATCACAAGGGAGAACAAAAGTATGCCCAATCACTTTGTTCTTATCATAAATTATATTTGTGCTCAAAGGAAAATGTTTTGTAAAAAATTTATAAGTCAATTCTTTTTCAGGCATTTGAAAAGGATTATCTGCAGTATGAAAAAAAGCTTCTGAGAATTTACTAGCATTAATCAAATCTTTTCTTGTAAATGAACCTTTAATTAAAGAATAATTTATCATAATACTTAACCAGTATTATCTTCACCTTGTATAGCAAATTGAAAAATATAATTTCCTTCTCTTAATTTGATTTTATATAAAACATCAGGATAAGGTTTTAACTTATATATATTATACATTCTTAATTTTGTTAACATATAAATCAATTGTTCAAAATCTCCATAAACTGCATGATCATTGACAATGTCTTGTGAAACATCATATAATTCTCCTAAAGGAACATTCAAACTCTCAACAAAACTATCTTCAGAAGCAACATCATCTCCTTTGTCAATTGAAACAGGATAATACAAACTTAATTCAACATCAGCTCTATTAATTTCAACAGTCAAATCCCAATCATCAGCAACTATTGCATCACTGCTGTAATCATTTACATTTATACAAGTCTTTAAACCCTCATCAATAGCATCTTTTAATTCTTCTTCCATATGTTTAATTGTTAACATTCTATTAGTGCACATAGGAACATCAACTTGATCCCAGCATAAATAACTAACAGTTGTATCATTGTATAATCTATAAGTACTTTCAGAAGGAGATAAATATCCACCTTGTAAACCAATTATTGTAACATATTCAGTTCCAACTTCATCTAAACATTCTCTAATATGATTATCAACATCAGCCATTTCAGAAGAAGCACTTCCGCCGCCTAATATAGGAGGAATAATTTCTTGACTAACAGCAACGAAATATAAAGCAATTATTACAACTAAAACAATTCCTATAATAATAAATAAAGTTGCCTGCCCTCTTTTAGTCATAAACCAATTATCTAGTATACAAATTTATAAACCTTTCTAAACCAATTTTATTCCATTCCTTAAAATATCCTTAACAATTGGATCAGTCTTATTTTTATAAAAATTATCTTTGTTAAAATAATGAACTTCTATTTTTTTAGAATATTTATTTTCTAACTTATTAATAAAAATATTAATTTTTTGTTCTTTAACATTCTTTCCTAGAACTGCCAAATCAATATCAGAGCTGTTGCTGTAAACTAATTTAGCATACGAGCCGAATAAGTAAACTTCTAAATCTTTTAATTCATTGATAAGTAAAAAATCTAATATACAAAAGTAAACATTCAAAGGCAGTTCTTTCAAATATTTATAATCCTTGTTTGCAATTTCAATAATATTTTTTACGGAAGTATTTTCAAAATTTAACTCATATATCTTTCTTTTTTTTATTAAAATTTTAGAATTCTGTAGTATATTCAATGCCGTGTCTAAAGGAACATTAAATAATAATGTTTTTTTCTTTAATTCATTTCTATTAAATTTAGAACCAGGAGAAATTGAAAATATAGTTAAAATCTTGACAATTCTCTGATCAAACATAAGAGTATTCATTTTATCCTTTTTTTAGGTATTTAAATATAATTTTAAGCCTTAAATACCCAATATTAGGTAATATTTAAACATTTTCTGAAAGAAGACTAAAAACTACAAATTATAAAATAATATAATTTAGAAACCAAATCTTCATAAAACAAAAAATAAAATGAGATTATAATGACAATTCAATCTACTCAAAAATCTGATATCTGGAATCTCTTTTTACAAGCAATTTCTTTAACTATTGCGATCATTTCAACCTATTTTATGTTTACAAATTCAGATAATAAAGAGTTAAATACATCAACATTAATAATATTTGGGATCATAATAGGAATTATTATTATTGTATTTATTTTTATGTTTATTAAAGAAAGATATAAAAATATAGAAGAAGAAATAAAAACTAACAAAAAAGCAATTGAAAATATAGAAAGTGATTTAAATTATAAAGAACTCTTCAATAAAATGGAAATAAGAATAACTGTTCTTGAAGAATTATTAAAAATGAAGAAAAAAGGAAATTCTAGTATTGACCCTAGAATTATTATGATCATAATTTTAGTAGTATTATTCTTACTCTTCTTAAAATCATTAGGAAAAATTTAATCTTTTTTATTAATTAAATTATTTCTCTAAATATTAATAACCCAGCTTCCTTCGTTTCCAAAAACATCTTGGCACTTCAAATAATAAGTTTTCAATTCTGTCAATACAAAACTGCCAGAAACATCAGTCCCAGAACCAAAACTAAAATCATCAAAAGAATATTCACAGCTAGATTCTTCATCTACAGAATAATAAACACTTTCTCCACTTCTATAAATAGAAATTAAATCAGGCGCATCAATATCAATATCAATCTTAAAATTAATAATGGAATTATTTAAATTGCCGGCAACATCATTGCAGCTTATATCATAACTATAATCTCCAGCATATAAATCTGATAAAGGCTGTTTGTGATAAGAAGCATTAGTTTCAAAAAACGCAATCCCATCATAACTGCAGGTAGCTTTACCATTCTCAGCTCCGCCGGAAGTCTGAACAATCAAATCAGTGTAATCGTAATATAAAGTCCCATTTGGTGAAACATAATCAATGTTTAATGGGCTTGTACTAATCAAAGTAAAAGGATAATTCTCAGTATTGCTGTTCCCAGAAGAATCTTCACAAGCAAAATAAAAATAATTAGTTTGACTAGAAACATTCAACACACCAATACATTCATTATCAAAGTATGCACTTGCACTATCAGGAATCCCAGAACACACAAAATAATTCTCCATCAAACTATAATCCGCATCTGAAAAAGACCACTTGCAATTTGCAGGTTCATCCATATATATAGATAACATTGTTTCATTAACACCAGCAGTAACATATCCGCCATTTCTAATGCTAGTTGCTTCAATAGTTGGAGGAGTGATATCATCTCCGCTTGCAGTTGAAACTTCAACAACAAATGGAGCTTCATGAGAATTTCCATTATGATCCTGGCATCTTATATAAAATGTATATTTAGTATCAGGAACTAAAACCCAAGATTGATTATGCATATAATCATAATAAGAATCAGGAAAATAATTGACTATGCTTTCATAATTTGCAGATAAATTTTGCTCTATTTTACATTGTGAAGGTTCATCAGTTTCAATTCCAAAATTAAAAAAAGTATATGGAGGAATTAAATCATTAACTTTCAAATATTTATCTTGAACAAAATCATAGTTATAATCTTTATAATCACCGAATAAATATCCATCTTCAATTAATGGATGATTAACATCATTAGCCTCAACACTAATACATTTTGCTCTGTCGCTTCCTAAATTCTCAGAAATAAACTCACAATTCTGGCCTAAAGATTTACATTTGTATTCGCTACATTCATATCCCATTAAAATATTATTTCCATTATCAATGGCTAATCCCCCTTCTGAAACTGGAACATCACATAATTCACAAGAATCACTTCCAGTTGGAGGTTGCCAAGCATTACAATTTGAAGATATTGTAACTGTAGAAGTTTCTCCACCAGCTGTAACTAAAAATACCATCAATGCAACAACAGCAGCAATTACCCAACCAATAATAGGAACAAAAGCAATAATAACAGGAATACCAAAAGCTCCTATAGCTCCTAAGGAACCCCCCCCCACCGCAAAGTAAAATATCGCTGTAATTACTAAAAATGCTCCACCAGTCCAGCCAATAACTCTTAAAGTTGAAGTAAACTCTGGTTGTCCTTCAATAAATTCTCCTATCGACTGCGAATAACCAACTAATCCTCCATAAACACCATAATTATTTTTCAATAAATCAGAATATGTTGAACTTTCTTTAGAAATAAAATAACAATTATCAGAATCTACATCATCTCCTCTGCAATCTTCAGTACAATCATTATCTTCTTCATTTTCTTCATCTGGTTTATCCCAAACTTCTTCACATTCTTCATCCATCCCAACAAAAACATTTTCCTTGTCTTCAGTCTTACCTGCATATTCCTGAGACTTAGTAATAATAAACCCGCTGTCAGAAAACTGATCAACTAAATTATATTTTGCGCCGCAATCACCTTGCATAGCACAATAACTTGCAGCATTATTAGCCCACTCTTGTGTTAAACAATTACAATTTGAAACACATTTCCACTTGGCTAAATAAGTTTCTCTAGCAAACGTAACAGGACATTCTATATTTCCAACTGCACAAGTCTCAGCTAAACCAGTATCATCCCAATTATTCCCAAGAGGAACTGAAGTAACATTTGCATTAATTAAATTCTGATAAACTCCATTGTCAATGCAAGCAGAACCTGCTTCATTAAAAGTATCATAAGAATCACCCAATAATTTATTATTCCATTGTCCTCTTGAATCCATTATAGTACTATTAAAATAATCAGTATAAGGATATTGAATACAAACTTGCTCTCTAAAATCTACACAAGGTTCAATTATTTCTTCACCAAAATAACACATAGTCCTATAATGTTGTGAACCAGGTCTATCAAACCATCCTCCAGCAGGACTTTCATATAAACACCAAGATTCACCATTTTCTCTTCTTCCACCTATTTTAGAATCATGAGTATCCCTATTTACACCAGAATATTCCCCATTGAAAGTAGACAAACATCCAGTATCTTCACAAACAGCTTCACCATTATTATCTATGCCGCACCAAGTTCCATCAGTATAATCACAATCATCAGCAACTTCTTCCTGATTGCCACAGGAGTCAAACCAATAAACATCTTCATCTACACATTTCTTTTCTGAATGTTCAACGCATCCACAATTTCCCATATCTGAACAATAAGTATCCTTGTAAAACCCATACCCAGAAGTTAAATCAATATCATCATCTAAACAAGAACCTTTATTTCCATAAGTGCATCCAATATCAGAAACACAGCAACCTTTGTCATAAGCATTGCAAATACTAGAACATGAACTTTCAGAATCAACATCTCTCCAATCTAAAGTAATATCTTCTAATCCAACAATTAACTGCTCACAATTTGCTTCAGTTGTATATGAACATTGAGATTCAGCAATAACACAACAATTTTTCTTGCAAGCATCAACTTCACAAGTAGCACCATCTTGCCAAGAATAATCTTCAATGCCTTCACATGTAGCTTTAGAAACAGATTTTGAACATTTTCCTTCATCAGAAATGCAGCAGCCAACTTTACAATAAGATGTCTGCTCACAAGAAGTGGAAGCCATTAAAGAACTAGAATCACAATTATCCTGTGAAGTATAAATACAATTATCACCATCAACAGTTTGCTCGCAGCAAACATTTCCATCAGCTTTAACTTCTTTTAAATCCGAAACAGTAAACGTAACAAGTACTAATATAAAAATCATAAATATAGCCTTAACAGCCAAAACACAACCTCTCATCCAGAACAAGATAGAATCTTTCTTTAAATATCTTTCTCATAAACAATTAGAAAAGTTTTTAAACATGTGTTAATAATAATTAACAGATGGAAAAAATATTTAACAGATTAGAACCTTTCTTCAATGATTGTTATAGAAGAATAAGTGTTAGAGAATATTCAAGAATAACTAAAATAAGTCCTCCAACTGCATCAAATATTTTAAATTCATACGTTAAACAAGGAATTTTAAAAAAAGAAAAAGACAGAATATATCATTTATTTTACGCAAATACTGATAATTGGTTATTCATAGACTTAACAAGGATGTATTGGCGAAAAAGTTTAGAAAAAATAAAACTTATAGAAAAGATAGAATCAGAATATAAAATGCCAATCATTATTCTATTTGGATCAATTTCAAAGGGAGAATTAACCAATAATTCAGATATAGATATAGCTATATTTTCTCCAAGCATTTCAAAAATAGATTATTCACAATATGAAATTAAACTCAAAAGAAAAATTCAAGTATTTACATTTAATTCTTTAGAAGAAGTAAAAAATAAAGAATTATTAAAAAACATTATCTCTGTATATAAAATAAAAGGAGAATATTAATGGATCGGACAGAATGCAAAAAAAAAGGTCTTGTAAAAAATATAAAATTAGACCCACATTTAGTAAATGGATTAATTAAACAAAGCAGTAAAAAATTAATATCTTCTAAAAGTTTGGAACTCAATGAAATTACTGCCAGTTCTAAAGTTAGTTTAGCTTATGAATCATTAAGAGAACTATTAGAAGCATTAGCCATAAAAAAAGGATATAAAATATATAATCATGAATGTTATTGTTCTTTTCTCAAAG
>CAYHOR010000030.1:0-7503 GCA_964358235.1 Candidatus Woesearchaeota archaeon | reverse complement strand
TTCTTCGATTTTTGAATCGCCTAAGCCTAATCCGTTTGACCGCTTCGGTACCCGTGCGTAATAGAATTTTGTAATTTGAAGATGTTTAAAAAAGTATCTAAAATATAAATAATATAATTAATAAAAAAAATTAATGTTTATCAGGTTTCTGCCAATTATATTGCCTTAGTTTTTTGGATTTACCATAACCACAACTTGCACAGATACCATTAATTTTATGATAAGATGCTTTACCACATCTTCGACATCTAATATGAACGTCCTTCCCGGACTTCTTACCCATACTTGATGTACCTTTTGTCATTTTTTTAAGCTGGAGACAATAAGATTATTGTATCTCCTCTGATAAATGCAGTTCCTAATTTTCGCTTCATAGTGCCATTTTCCCACTCTTCAGCGTCTTCAAGAACTGTATTGATGTGAATATCAAATGCTTTTAATTTTCCTATCAATTGTACTTTGTTTTTTAACTCTACTATAACTCGTTTTCCTCGAGCATCGTTTAATGCGTCTAATGGACGTTCTGGTTCCATATTTTTATCCTCCAAGTAAATAAAATTATTATGCAAAAACCTTAAACAGTATTTAAAGCTTTCTGAATATGAAAAAGAAACCTTTAAAAACTATTGAATTTTTTCAACTCATATGGCATTAACATCACAAAGATCAAGAAGAAAAGCTACCGGTGGCAGGTATAGATCATATAGAAAGAAAAGAGTATTTGAATTAAGAGGGTTACCAACTTTAACAAAGTTAGCTGAGAAAAAAGTTAAGACTGTTAGAGGAGTTGGTGGTCAAAGAAAACAAAAAATCTTATCTGCTAATCAAATTAATGTTTATGATTCAAAAACTAAAAAATATTCTAAAGAGACAATAAAGACCATTGTAGAGAATAATGCTAATAGACATTTTGTTAGAAGAAACATTATGACTAAAGGTGCAGTTGTCGAAACTTCAAAAGGAAAGGTTAAGATTACTTCAAGACCTGGTCAAGTTGGAGTTTTACATGGAATTATTGTTAAATAAATAAGAATTTAGTTGTAATAGTCGATTTTTAGGTTTTTCTCTAAATTTTAATTATAGGAAGTTTTATAAAGCCTTCTTAATTAGTAGTTATAAAAGTTTTGTTTTTAAAATGGGTACTAACATAAAAAAATGTCCTGAATGTGGTAATACACAGTTAACACATAATAAGGAAAAGGGTGAAGTTATTTGTAGGCATTGTGGTCTTGTTATCGAAGATAAAATGATTGATTTTGGTCAGGAATGGAGAGAGTTTGATTCTGATGATTCTGATAAAAGAAGAAGAACTGGTGCTCCTATGACTTATTCTGTAGATTATTTTGAGCCAATTATTTTAAGAATAAAAGATGAAGTTCAGATTATTTCAATTGGAAAATTTGTGGATAATATTATTGCTGAAAATATAACTTATGTTAAAAAAGATGATACTATTGAGTATGTTCCTGTTAGTGATGTTGAATGCGTTTCTTTTGATAAGAATTATAAGATTGGATTTAAGAAAATAAGTGAAGTTTCAAGACATCCTGCAGAAGAAGTTTATGAAATTATTTTAGAATCCGGAAAAAAAGTTAAAGTTACTGGCAATCATAGTGTTTTTTCAGTTAAGAATAGTGAAGTTGTTTCTGTTCGCGTTGATGATCTTGAAGAAGGGCAGTTTTTAGTTGCACCTAAAGAGATTCCTCTTATTGAAGTTAAAAAAGAATTAAATTTGTTGGATGAGTTCGTTAATATTTCTGAGAAGCATACACAGTTATATCTTAGAAATTTTCAAGATAATAAGTTATTTGAAAAATTAAAAACTTTTTCTGAAGAATATCCTTTTTTGAAAGGTAGTATTAAGAATTGGGTTAGACATAAGACATTGCCTTTATTTGTTTTAAGAGAATTAGCTAGAGAAATAAATATTTATGATTATGATCTTAATAAATGTTGTATTGGAATGTATAGTGGACAATCTGAACTTCCTTTAAAAATTTTATTAGATGAGAAATTTGCTAGGATGCTTGGATTTTTCGTTGCTGAAGGAACTGCTGGAAAGAGTAATCTTGTTTTTTCATTTGGAGATCATGAAACTGAGTATATCAATGAAGTTAAAGATACTTTGACTTCTTTGTTCAATGTTAATTGTCAGAGTTTTGAAAAGAAAACTTCTGCTGTACAAATTTGTTTTTATAGTAAATTGTTAAGTATTATGTTTAAAGAAATTTTGAAGACTGGTTCAATAGCTAAAACTAAGAGAGTCCCTTCAATAGTTTTTTCCATGCCTTTAAATTTGAAGAAAGAATTTTTGAATGGATATATCCAAGGTGATGGAAGTGTTGTTGTTAGTGAACATGTTGGTTTTAGACCAGATGTTTGTGTATCTACTAATTCCGTTAGTGAAGATTTAACAAATGATTTTATTATGCTTTATTCTCAGTTAGGTTATCATGCAAATTATCAAAAAGCTTTTATTGAAGGAAGAATTATGGAAAAAACGGGGCAATATATTAGTGATACTATTTCTCATAGAGCATTAATAAAAAATCCTGACACTGCTTATTCATTAGGATTTATTTCTGAAAAACCTTCGAAACCTCTAGGCAAGGGAGCTATTGAAACTTTTGTTCCAGCCCCACAAGAGTATAAATCTGAATGGAAATCTAGAAATAGAATAAGAATTAATAGAGAATTGGCTTTATCAATTGCTGAAAAACATAAGGATTTAAAATTAAAAAATCTTGCTGAATCTTCATTCCTTTATCTTAGAATTAAGTCTATTAAAAAGATGAAATCTAGTACTGGGTATGCATATGATGTTACTGTGCCTGGATATGAAAATTTTGTTGGTGGAAGAGGTGGAATTTTTCTTCATAATACAAAATATGACCGTGGATTAGGAACTGATGTTGGTCAAAAACAAGATATTTACAAGTTAAGCGGCAAAGGAAAAAACAAATATTTTAGACTAAGAAAATGGCAATATAGGATTTCTACTGCTATAGAGAGAAATTTAAAATTAGCTTTAGCAGAATTAAAAAGAGTTGCTTCATATTTAAAATTACCAAAATCTGTTGAAGAAGAATCTGCAAGGGTTTATACTTTAGCAGTTCAGAGAGGTTTAGTTAGAGGACGATCTATGGAGTCTGTAGTTGCTGGTGCTTTGTACGCTGCATGCAGAAGACATGAAGTTCCGAGAACTTTAGATGAGTTAGCTGAAGCTTCCGGCATTGATAAAAAAGAAATTGGAAGAACTTACAGATTTGTAACAAGAGAATTAGGTATTAGAATTTTACCTTCAAATCCAATTGATTATATTCCTAGGTTTGCATCTGCATTAAGATTAAGCGCTGATACTCAGAGCAAGGCTGTTGAAATTTTAGAGATGGCTCAAAATTCAGAGTTGACTTCTGGTAGAGGTCCGACGGGAATTGCTGCAGCTTCGTTATATGTTGCAGCTTTGATAAATAATGAAAAAAGAACACAAAGGGAAGTTGCTGATATTGCTGGAGTTACTGAGGTGACAATTAGAAATAGATACAAGGAGTTGTTAAAGAAATTAAATCTTAAAGATAAAATCAAAAAATTGAAGCCTGAAGACTGTGAAAATTTGAATGATGATTCTAAAGATGAAGAATAAATTTCTAAAAATTTTATGATACGTTTATATTTTAATATTGAAAGAAATGGTTATGTTGATAATGATAAATATATTTCTGTTGGTCAAGTTAATTTTATGGGCGAATCTTTTCGTGTTGATATGAATGAAGATTTAGAAAGTAAAGTTCAGGATATTGTTAGAAAAAAGTTTAGAAAGATAAAACCTAAAGCCTATGCTGTTAATAATTTAGGAAATTTTTATAGTATTGATTTTTTTACTTATTCTGAAAATTTTGTTGTAGTTGAAAAAGAAGAAGCTGCCAAATAGCTAGGAATCTTTAAATAATACAAAAACTAAGATTTAATTATGAAAAGAGTGATGTTAGTTATTTTAATTTTATTTAGTTTAGTTTCTTTTGTTAATGCTGCTTGCAGTGATAGTGATGGTGGAAATTATCCTGCAGTTTTTGGTTATGTTACTGTTGATAGTGTTGTGTATAAAGATGTTTGCATTTCATCAACGAAAATTACTGAATATTATTGCAGTGGAAATTCTAAATTAAGTACTACTGCTTCTTGTTCAGGATGCAATGATGGGATTTGTTACAGCACTACTTGTTCTACTGCAAATGAATGTAATCCTGTGTTACAAAAATGGTGCGACGGCAGTTCTTGGTTAAGTTCAAGTTATTGTACTGATAGCAATGTTGGTTGTTATTTAATTGATTCGAGTTGTAGTTCCAGCACTTGCACCGAGGGAGCTTGTGATTATAAAAATCATAAATATTGCAAAAGCAATGAGTGGTTGAGTGATGATTATTGTGATAATTCTTTATGTGGCACTGATGATAATTCTAGAGGATATTGTTATTGTTCAACGACTTTAACAACTGAAGTTTATTGTACTGATGACAAAGATGATGATTGTGATGGGTCAATAGATTGTCATGATTCTGATTGTGTTGGCATGGCTGGGTGTGAGTGTACTGACGGTGAAACTGAAAGTTGTGGAAGTACAGTCGGAGAATGTGTTATAGGAGCAAAGACTTGTGTTGACGGCAGTTGGGGAATTTGCAGTGGTGTCGAAGCTGAATCTGAAAATTGTGATTACAAGGATAATGATTGTGATGGTGAAATTGATGAAGATTGCACTTGTGTTTCTGGAGACACTAGAGATTGCGGAGAAAATGTTGGAGTTTGTAAAGCTGGAATGCAAGTTTGTCAATCAGATAATTCTTGGAGTATTTGTTATGGTGCATCATATTCTGCATCAGAGATTGAAAGTTGCAATGGGTTAGATGATGATTGTGATAATTTAGTTGATGAGGGTTGTGAGTGTATAGCAAATAGCACTCAAATTTGTGGGAGTGATGTTGGAGCTTGCACACAAGGGTTACAAACTTGCATCAATGGAAGTTGGGATGATTGTAATGGAGACATTGAAGCATTTCCAGAAATTTGCGGTGATTTAATTGATAATGATTGTGATGATTTTGTTGATTATGATGATGATACTTGTTCTTCTAAAGAGATTGTAGTTAATAATAGTATTATTGAAACTGAAGTTGAATGTGTTTCTAATTTAGATTGTGGTGATAGTTATGAATGTAAGAATAGTGAATGTATTGTTATTAGACTTGTTAGTGATACTTCTACTATAATAAATAAATCTACTTCAACAACATCATTAAGCAGCAGTGGAGTAAGTACTACTAAGAGTGAAAGTTCTTTATTGATTCCAATCATTATTATTTTTTTAGTTTTAGCTGTAATTTTATTCTTTGTATTTAAAAATAAAAAATCTAATCTTCCTAAATCAGAAAGCAAAGTTTATGTGACTAATATTATGAAAAATAATTTTATTTCAAATCCTAAAATTACTAGAAAAAGTATATTAGATAAAGATATAGAAAGTTCTTTTAAAGAAAGCAAAGAACTATTTAAGAAGTGAAATTGCATAATCTTTAAAAAGTGTTCTAAAAATTGATTTCTTAATGAAGAGTGTATGTATAATAGGGTTGGGTTATGTTGGGTTGCCTTTAGCTTTATTGAGTATTGAAAAAGGTTATATTGTTTATGGCATTGAAAAAAATTTAGAAAAAGCTAGTTTTGTTCAAAAAAATTATCCTCAAATTTTGGTAAATAATCCAATAGCTTTAAAGGCTGATATTGTTATAATTGCTGTTCCGACTCCTGTCGATAATATGAAGAGACCAGATTTAACTGATGTAAAAAATGCTTGTGAAGTTGTAGCAGATCAGTTAGATGATTCGGGGAGATTAATTATTTTAGAATCTACTGTTAATCCCTTTATATCTAGAAAATTTATGTTACCTATTTTTGAAGAGAAAGGATTTATTGAAGGAAAAGATTTTTATCTTGCTCATTGTCCTGAAAGAATCAATCCTGGTGATCCTAAATGGAATGTTTCAAATATTCCTCGAGTAGTTGGAGCAATTAGTCCACGTGGATTAGAATTAGCTTTAAATTATTATAAAAATATTTTATCGTCAAATGTAATACCCATGACTTCAATTGAAGCTGCGGAAATGACTAAAATTTATGAAAATTCTTTGAGATCTGTAAACATTGCTTTTGCGAATGAAATGGCTATAATTATGCAGAATTTAAAATTAGATGCAAAAGAAGTAATAAAAGGTGTAAAGACAAAGCCATTTGGATTAGAGTTATGCAATCCTTCTTGCGGTGTTGGTGGACATTGCTTTGATAAGAATCATATGGTTTTTTATGTTAATGATAAAGTTTTTTCTACAGCAACTGTTAAGGAAATTTTTGAGAAGTTTCAATCAAAGAATTGTGAATCTTTTAAAGTTTTATCTTTTGATCTTGCTACAAAAGAAACAAGTTATAAAGTTGTGACTCATGTCAGTAAAAGGTTTTCTGAAAAGATCTATGCTTTACGAACTGCTGGAGGCTATACTCTTGATGTTACAGATTTACATCCAGTTATTACTTTTAAGAATGATAATTTTATTGTTAAGTTTGCAAAAGATATAAAACCTGGTGAAAAACTAATTCTTATCAATTCTTTTCCAGAAATTTCTTCTCCTAAAAACATAGATATTATTTCTTATTTAAGAAAAGTTCAAATAGCTAAGATTCGTGTTAAACTCAAAGAAGGATCTTTTGAAAATTATAAATCTATTTTACAACAAAATGTTTCTTCTAAACGTCGTCTTTCAGATACTTTTTTGAAATATAATTATCTTCCACTAGAGGATTTTCTTGATGTAGAGCATCTTCTTAAGATTCCTCGTGATAAACTTCTTCTGGCTACCGGCAGAGGACCTTCTATGCGAACATTCCCTGCAGTGGTACATATTACAAAAGATCTTGCACGTTTGATGGGTTATTATCTTAGTGAAGGATGCATTACTGTAGATTCTTCATGTCGTGTTCGTTTTACTTTTCACAAGGATGAAAAAGAATATCTTTCTGATGTTCAACAAATTCTTTCTTCTTTTGGAATAACTTTTAGTATTTATAGATCTAAAGTAGATAAAGCTGTCACTCTTAAAGTTTCTTCAGAGCTTTTTGGAATATTTTTTAAGGATATTTTGAAATCTGGTGTTAATTGTTATAATATGCAAGTCCCTCTTATTTTTATGAACCCTGAATATAGAGAAAACCTTCTTTCTGGAATTCTTAGAGGCGATGGAGGGGTTTCTTATGAAAATAAGATTAAGAGTTATATGAAAAATGGAAAACAATTTGTTCATAATACTAATAGTTTTGTTGTAGATTATTTTACTTCTAGCATTGTTCTTTTTCAACAGGTTACTATTATTTTACTTTCTTTAGGAATTGTTCCAAGAATGCAGAAGCGAAAAGGATTATTACGAATTTATGGGAGGAAACATGCTGAAAAACTTTCATCTC
>CAYHOR010000029.1:0-7604 GCA_964358235.1 Candidatus Woesearchaeota archaeon | reverse complement strand
TTCACCTTGAGATCTTTCTACTTCTCTCATAACATAGTCAATTTGATTATATTTGTTATCTTCTCGTATTTTAATGATAAATTCATCTGTAATCAATAATATCTTTATTGCATGTGAAGTTGCAGCTTCTGAAACTTCTTTCAAACCATAAGCAGCGTTTGCATTCTTGGAAATTTCTTTGAATAAATCTTCAACAAGGTTAGTTTCACGAGCAGTTCTATCTTTTTTTAGTACTACCTTTACTTCATCTCTCTTTAAAATTTCTTCAATAGCATTTTTACCTGTAGTATTACAAGTTGCTAAAACTATTTTTTTTGTAAGTATAGAATACTTCTTTTGTATAATTTTGAACAAATCTTCTTTCCAGAATGCCGGGCTGGCAAGAATAATATTATCTGGTGAGTGTCTATTATTATAATCATCAATATTTTTTGCAATATCATTAAAGAATTCTTTATCTTGAGTTTCTGCATACCCTTTTTTTCCAACTTCACCTTCAAGTTCAGATAATATTTGATAACCTGAAGAAGTTAATAGAGCATAAGTTGCATTATCTCGTTCTAGAGCTATGATTAAAGTTTTATAACCAGAATCTTCACAAGCTTCATGTATTTTTTGGATTTGATATTGGAGCCAAGATTTTTTAAAAATTTTAATTTGGGAATTTAGTTCTAAATCAAATGTATGATAAGACCCTCTTGAGATATCTTCAGGACCTTCGGAAACTTTGCCTGAAACTCTTAGAGAATGATTATATTTGTGAAACTCCACTTTCTCAACAATTATTGATAAAGATACTGGTTTCTTTACAACTTTTACATTTTTGTCTGAATCGTCTCCAATTTTGATCTTCCTAAAAGTTCTGCCAGACACTTCATCTCCACTATCAATTATATTTGATAAATACCATAGATCTTCCAATGAAGTAACTTGAATTTTTATCTCTCCTTTCTTAATATCTTGGAATATAACTTTCATTTTACAAATTAAAAAAGTTTATAAATTAATAAAGTTATTTATACTCGGTATGATAGGGAGAAAATGCCAGTCGGCTGTTGAAGTTTCAGTTTTAATATTTTTATTGGCTGTAGCAATTGTTGGATATATTATATTATTACCAGAAGCAGACAGGAATGCTTTGATAGGTGAACAGGCTACTGAAGATAAAAATTCAGTTTCTGGAGAAGTATTAATTTCTGAATCGTTAGGAAAAATTAGTCCTAGTAAAAGCACTAGCCAAAAAAGGCAACTTGAGCCTATAAGATTATATTCTACAGTTGAATCGAATGCTGAATCATTAGTTTCTTCATTATCTGTTTCTAGAAATTTGATACAAAATAATTATAGAGAAATTACCTTTGATGTTGATAATTTAAATGAACTTGAAGGTTTAGGGTTATTATTTTTAGTTTCTGAATCTAGTGGAACATTAAAAATCGAGTTAAATGATAATTGGGTTTATGAAGGTGATTTAACAAGTAATGAGTTACCATTAGACTTACCAGTTGATTATTTATTAAATGAAAACAATGTTTTAAAGTTATCCACTAATTTAGCTTGGAATATTTTTTCACCAAGTTATTATTTGTTACAAGATATCAGGTTAATTGAAGATTATAGGGTTTCTGATATTATATCAACAAGAACTTTTTCAGTTGAAGATCCTACTATAGTCAGTTCAGCTACATTAAATTATTATATTACCTGCAATGCTGATGATGAAGGAGTTTTAACTATATCTATGAATGATCAAGAATTATTTAGTGATATGATATTCTGCAAATATTTGCAAGAAAGAGAATTAGTTTTAGATGAGGATTATTTGAGAACATCTAATACTTTGAAGTTTGAAATTAACAAAGGTGATTATAATATAGAAGAAATTGAAGTTGTTGTTAAGACTAAGACTAGAGATTATCCTACAGTTAGTTTTGATGTTGATTCTGATTTGTATAGTCAAATAATTTCTGGGGAAAAAGAGGTATATCTGAAGTTGAGCTTTGGCGATGATTCTTCAAACAAACAAGGAGAGGTATTAGTACAAGAGTATTCATTTAGTTTTGATACTTACGAAGGAACTTATGAAAAAGAAATTAGCGAGTATATAGAAAATGGTGTTAATACTCTTACTATAGAACCTGAAAATAATATGAATATAGAAAATTTAAAGGTTTATGTTAAGTAAATTTTATTCTTATTTCTTCTTACAGAATCTATCAAGGCTGCCAAATATTTTATTAATATTGTTTTAGTAGAATTTTTCCACTAATAATATGAATTTCTTCTTTTATTGTCAAATCTGGAAGAAAATTTCCATCACGTAAAAGGACATATAATCTCTCTTTAAGTTGAAAATTAGTTACCAAAAATTATATTATCAGAATTAGCAATTTGGATATATAAATTTAACCAAAATAATTAGGTTCAGAAGTTTTTGAAGTATCTGACAATGCTTTTGTTCTTGCCATAACTTCTTTTTCAATTTCATCCAACTCGTCTGTTAATTTATTAATATCTACTTTTAATTTATATTTTTCATTAAGAACATGCAAAGCTTCTCGTGCACCTTTTATTCCTAGATATGCAGGATGAGCAAATGTTTGGGCTAACAATGCAACTGCAGGTATCTTTCTTCTTTGTGATACTCCCAATAATACGCCAGTTACACCAATTATTGGACCGACAACGCCATAAATTTTATCGTTAGTATGTTCAAAGGTTTTTATAAAAATTTTATTTGTACCAGTAATATAAATTTTAGGTTTTTTTGGTATCTTTTGAAGACCAATACCACCAAGAGTTACAATCTCTTTAACTTTCCATTCTTGCAATAAGTTCATAACCACTTCACAAAATTCATAGCAAGAAGGTTCATCAATAGGTTGGACATCTCCAGCCATAAATAGAAAATCCTGTTTATTCAAGTTAACATGATAAATACTAATTGCAGGAACGTCTATTAGATTTTTTTCATTAATAAAAACTGAATGTGGAAAATAATTAGAATGAATGTCTATAATTTTCTTTGCATTTACACTTTCAATTAAAAAGTCTATAGCAATTTTACCAACATTTCCAATACCAGGAAGACCTTCTATCATAATTGGTTCTTTTATATTAGGTTTTAACAAATGTTCTATTTCAAACTTCATATTGTAGAAGATATTTTATATTGTTTATAAGGCTTTTGAATTAAAAATAAAAAAATTAAATTGTTTTAATACTTACCACTTTTATATTTTTTACATATCCCTGAGCGATTTCTCCTTGAGATTCGATACTCTCAAAGTTTGTTGTTGCTGCCTTACTCAAATAACTAGTTCCACTTCTAAGATTATTGTTTATTGTATAACTTACAAATTGAGTAGTTGCAATTTCATCAGTTATACTTTCTATTAAAGCATCCATAGTCTCAAGGTACATAATACTTTCACTTTCAGCAGTTATATCTCTTGAACTATCTTCAGGATAGTCATCTTCATCATCGGGCGTACCATCACCATCATCGTCTTCATCTTCACTATTTGGAGTTCCATCATTATTATTATCTGTATCTTCATTATTTCTAATTCCATCATTATCACTATCTTTATCTGCTATCTGTTCTGAAACATCATTACCTTCATTACTGTTGTATTGTCCATAAACTGCTCCTGAATCTGAGTCTCCTGCTGCAAAGGGCATTGTATAAGTACTATCATATCCTTCCATCATCTGAACAATTAGTTCTTCCATTTGCTGCATAACTCCATCTACTTCAATCTGAATTTGTATTGCAATATCAGAACTAGTTTGAATTTTTGTTGCTAACTGAGAAAATTCTTCTACTGTTTGCAACTCTTGGATGTTATAATTAATGTAAATATTTAATTTCTCCCCATCAACAACATATTTAGTTGTATAAAGATAATCATCTGGAACAACTACTTTTGTTGCAGTAGTTTTACTTTCAGTAATCAAATTTACAGCACTTTTTATTTTACTTAATGCTCCACTATCAGAACTAGCTGGTGCATATTGAATACCATCTTCTCCTGTAATTTCGTCTTGATTTATAGAACAAGCATTAAATAACAACATTATTCCTATCAATAAAATAAAAATTATATTTTTCATTAAATCACCTCAAGAATTTTAAAGAATTAGTAATTTATATAATTTCTTATTCTAAAGATTTTTTATATTCCCTTCTATATTTTCCCCATTTATCATCAACACTGAACTTAGCAGGTTTTAAAGTATTAGTTTTAAAATGACATTGAGGGCAAGTTTCTTCGAGTGTATATTTTTTGCAAGAATTACAATATAAGATTGATTCGCTCATTTTTTAGTTATTTCAGCAATACCTTTTCTTTTTTTAACTTCATCAATAATTATTTTGTTAATTTTATCCATTTTATCTTGGGCATCTTTATAGTCATTTGAAAAAACTTCTATTCTATATTTAGGAGCTGAAACGTATAAGATATTTATTTTAATTTTATTTTTTTGAGCGTAATTATCACCTTCAGTCAAAGCTGCTTTAATATCTTCAGCACCATTCTCAGAATAACTTTGCAAAACTAATGTTGAATTAACTTCTAACTCTAAAGGTTTAATCTTTTCTTGGACAATTTTAACAAGGACATCTACATCAGGTTTTGGAAGGTTTAATTCTTTTATTGCTTCAATACCATGTGCAGAAATTTCGTTAAATGCAATTCCCAATAAACTAAAATGATCTAATAATTTAAAACCAAATCTTTGATAAGCCCCTTTTAGATCAGTTTTTAATTCTTTACCAATATATTCTAAAAGTTTTTCAGATTTTAATTCTTGTTTATATTCTTCATTCTTTTGATTTCTTAAGGATAATGACACTCTTCTTAATGACAAATCAACTTGTCTTTTTTCTTGATCAACCCTTAAAACTAAACAGACTAATTTTTTACCTTCTTTAACATAATCACGAATATTACGGATTCTACCAGGAGCAATCTCAGAAATGTGAATCATACCTTCTTGATTCTCATACTCGTCAAGTTCAGCAAAAATTGAATGAAATAGGATTTTCTTTACTGTACAGATTACTAATGCATTTTCCTCTGGTAATCCTTTCTTCTTTAACATATAGTAAGAAATAAATCAAGTGTTTAAAAAGGTTACTTTATAGCCTGGCTAGAATTTGTAATTTTAGGGAGAGTTATTGTAGGCATAATTTCCAAGGATTTACTAATTAATTTTAATTTTATTAATAACCAGTTTTTTTGAGATTTTACTTCAAAACTACATTCCTTTAAAGTTAAGAAAAAATCCTTCACTTTATTTTTATCTACAAGATCTTCTACAAATTTTGAAGCGTTTAATATTTGCATACCTACAAGTTCTTTTTTTGTATTAAAATCTAATATAATATCTCCTATTTCTATACTCCCTTTTGACTTTGAATTAGGGTTATACATAAATAAATCATCTATTGAGGGATCATAGCTAAATTTCATTTTAGTCTCCTTTCTATTTGTTTTTGCCATCTTCTGTTAATTTTAATAACTGTACAAACAATACAATTATGATTTACAATTAAAATATACCTTTGACATTGTGTGTTGCTATACTTAAAGTAACAATCATACTTTTGTTCTGAAGGATTATTTGCATCTTGACTTAATGCATAAGTTAGTCTGAACGGATTTATAATATTTTGTTTTATTTCTTCTAGGTTTACATCCCTAAATATTGCTTGTTCAAGTGCATGTTTTGTAAATATTATTTGTTCTACAGAATATTGTTTTAGTTTTTCTTTTAACAGTTCTGAACAGTTGTTCATAATTTTACTTAAAAAAATGAATTAATAAAGGTTAATATGAAAAAGTCGAAAATCCTTCACTTTAGAACTTCAATAGGTTTAGCAACAAATTTTGCTTTACCGCCTGTAGGAGAAGCCAAATGTTCACCACAAACTAAGCAAACAACTTCTGTTGCAGCTCTATCAAAAATAACTTGTTCATTTTTACACTTGCATCTTACTTTTACAAATTTTCCTCTAGGTTCTTGAATCATTTTTAGATTAACTCCAATTTTTTTGTTCTAAGACCATATTTTTGCACCCAAATTTTGTTACAAACAGAACATTTGTATCTTAGGTCAGTTTTCTTAGAAATTTTTGCTCCAGTTCTCTTGAATTTTGAGATAGCTGGTTTTGAGAATTTACCATAGTTACCGAAACCACGTCTTAAACCACGGGCCATCATTCTAGCATTTGAACCTCTAGACATTGGGTGAGCTGTACTTCTTGTTCTTTTCTTTGCTTCACTAACTGTCATTTCTACATGTTTATTACATTTTTGACAGTATCTTTTGATTTTTTTAGGAACTTTCATTTTTAGCTTGCTCCGTACTTACGAGCATATCAGCAACGAGCTTTGGAAGCTCATGCTTTTCTCCCTTCTGGAATGGACCATAGACTTGCAAGTCAGGGCCGACAAACTCAGGAAGGTCGCTGAGCATAAGTATTGATAGAGTATTTGTTTTATCCTCTGTTTTTAAATCTTTCTGTTCATGAAGTTTTATCTCTGGAAGTTGAGAATTTAGAATATTTCCTAATATACCGTCTCTATAATTATCCAAAACCTGCCTTAATGATTCATACAATGCAAATTCTTCAGGAAGCATATTTGAAGTATCTTGTGAATTTTTACTTCTTGAACAGAACATAGCAGATTGCAAGATTTTGTTCTCTCTTTTTTCATAAAATTCTCTTAAAATCTTTATTACATTTTTTAACTGTGTTTGGGTCTTTTCCAGTTCTGTGGATGCGAATATACTTTTCTTTTTTGATTGAGATTCTAAAATAGCAGATTTTTCCTGGAGATATTTAACTACTTCCTGAAAGAAAGTTTCATCAACTTTTTGTAAATCAGCCCTATATTTTTCTCTTCTTAAGATTTCATAGAGACTTTCATAGGTTATGATTACATCTGGCATAGTTTCAAATTAGGAAGGAGTGTTTAAATCAATTTCTATATTTTGAGATAGTTTTTTAAATTTTTAGTGTATAGGCATAATAATGAAATTAAAAATATATCTTTTTAGGCACGGACAGACCTTTTTTAATGAGCAAGGAAGGTTTACTGGGTTTAAGGATTCTAAATTGACTGATAAAGGGATTAAAGATGCTAAGAAGATAAGTAGTAAATTAAAACATAAACATATTGATGTAGCTTTTTGCACGCATTTATCTCGTTCTAGAGATACGTTGAAGTATGTATTAAAATTTCATCCTGAGTGTGTGAAGATTATAGAAGATGACAGGATGATTGAAAGAGATTATGGATATCTTAGCGGGTTGCTACACAAGACTGTAATAAAAAAATATGGAGAAGAAAAGTATATTCTTTGGCATAGGTCATATGATGTTAGGCCTCCACAAGGTGAATGCATCAAAGATGTGGAAAAGAGAGTAAATAGTTTTATCAAGGATTTGTTAAAAATGATGAAGAAGGAGAAAGTGAATGTTGCGATATCAGCTCATGGGAATTCAATGAGACCTTTTAGAAGATATTTTGAGAAGTTTTCGGTTTCTGAAATGATGAAACTTGAGAATCCGTGGGATGATTATTTTGAGT
>CAYHOR010000028.1:0-7837 GCA_964358235.1 Candidatus Woesearchaeota archaeon | reverse complement strand
TTGTAACCAACTTGGCTACTTATGTGAAACAGAATTGTTCAAATCGTGGTAAGGTTGATAGTAAAGATTCTGCAAGCAAATGGATAATTTCAAGAAGAGAGAGTTTGAAAAAAAATGTTACTTCTTATTTAAATAATTTAGAATATCATAAAGCTATGGAGGAAATTAAGAATTTTTTAATATTTGATTTGTCAAAAACTTATGTTCAAGCTATCAGAGATGAGTTAGAAGATGGCGGTGTACAAAAAGTTTTGTATGACTCCTATTTGGATGCGATAACTTTGTTAGCACCATTCTTGCCTTTTACTACTGAGAAAATTAATTTAGATTTATTTGGATTTGAGTCCATACATCTTAGAGAGTGGCCTAAGTTTGATGATAAATTAATTGATGAAGAATTTGAAAAATCTATGGTTCAATGTTTATCAGCAATACAAAATATTATGGCTGTTCGTGATAAGGAAAAAATAAATGTTCGATGGCCTTTAGCAAAAGCTATTGTATTTGTTAAAGATAAGTCTGTTGACAAGTTTAGTTCTTTAATTATGAAACAAGCTAATGTGAAAAAAGTGGAGTTTGTTGTTTCTGAAGAAGATAAAGTTGAATTAGATTTGAAAATGACTTCTGAGTTGGAAGAAGAAGGATTTGCTCGTGAGTTAATGAGAAGAGTTCAGTCTTTACGTAAAGAAGCGGGGTTGAGTCGCAGTGATAAAGTTAAATTGTATATTCACATTGATGTTAATTTGAATAAATATATTGAACAAATTTCTGAAAGATGCGGTGCAACAGATTTACATTTTGAAAAATTTAAAGATTTAAAAAATGTTGCTGAAGGTGAAATTAAAGGAAAGAAATTTATTATTGGTTTCGACTAAAAAATAATGGATATCTTACATATTCAAAATCTAATTTTCTAAGGTCTGGTCTTAATCCTGTATAAACTTTACAATCACATGTACGAAGCCAATGATCGTCTTCTCGTATTATGGGATGTAATCTATTATCTGGGAATGGATTAACTCTTGATAATATATTTTCATCTGCGATGATTTCTAACATTCTTGCAAATGGTATTGTGGATAGATGCTGAGTATTTTTTTTTTGTAAATATTTTGAATATAAAGTATACCAATGTTGAGTATCTTTTTTCTGACAATCTTCAAATTGTGGTTTTTTGTATAATTCTTTTAATTGTGAAATAACTACTTTTTTTTCTTGAATGTAAATTTTTGAACTTATTTTTGGGATTATTAATTTTTGACCAGGTACATATCCTACTTCCAATAGTAATCTAATAATTATTTCTAAAGAATAAGTTCTTTCGGATTCTTGGTCTTCATACATAATAAATATTTTTTAATTTCTATTTTTAAAGTTAATGTTTATAATTTTTTAATTGCAGAGGAAAATGATGTTAATTAGAAATTTTGAGAAGATTAGGAATATTGTTGTTATTAATACTGGAAAAGGAAAGCTTAGTCCTCATTTAGAGACAGATTCTTTATAAATAGCTTTATAAATAGGTTTAGGTTAAACAATTAACAATAAAATATATATTGGAGGCTATAAGATGGTGGCTAAAAAAGAAATCAAAATCGTAAATATCGTTGCTACTGCAAGTTTGGAAAGAGCTATTCCTTTAGTAAAATTGGCTGAAGCTTTACCAAATACAGAATATAATCCTGAACAATTTCCTGGATTAGTTATGAGGATTAAAGATCCTAAGACTTCTGCGTTAATATTTAGTTCTGGTAAAATTGTTTGCACTGGTGCTAAGTCTATGCAGATTGTAAAAGATTCTATTGATATGATTATCAAAAATGTTGAAAAAATTAAAGTTAAGATTACTGTTCAACCTAAATTCACTGTACAAAATTTAGTTGCTGCAGGTTCTATTGGTTTAGATTTAAACTTGAACGCTTTAGCTATTCAATTAAGTAATACTGAGTATGAACCAGAACAGTTTCCTGGATTGGTTTACAAGTTACCTGGGACTAGGGCTACATTCTTGCTTTTCAGTAATGGAAAGATTGTATGTACTGGAACAAGATCTGAAGCTAAGTTACATGAAGCTGTTGACTTACTAATTAAAGAATTGGCTAAGATTGGGTATAAATGAAAAAATATAATTTTTGGACTGAGAAAAAATATATCAGTTATCAAGATGGGATGCCTTGTAATCTTTTAGAGTTGGCAGAAGATAGTATTGGCTTAATAGGTTTTGGTATAGTAATTCCTGTTGTTTGGTATGGTACTATTATTTTTGGCACTATGAATTTAGAATTAAAAACTGAGGGGCTTGAAAATAAAATTGAATCTTTTGAAAGTCAATAAACAAAAAATATTTAGAGGAAGAGATGCTGTTGCTACAATTTTAATTTGGAGTATTGTTTACTTGCTTGTTATTTATTTGTTTACTGGAGCAGTTAATTCTTCTGATGTTTTAAATATGTTAGTGGGATTAACTTTGGTTTTAGTGTTTGGTGTTATTTTTAGAAATGGATGGTAGGATAAAAATGGAGTCTATAATAAATTCCTGTAAGATTGCTGAGGGATATGCTGGTAATTTTATGGATAGATATTATGTGGGTAGTTCAGTTTTTTTAGTTTTTTCTTGTGTATTACCAACTATGGATGCTTCGGATAATTTGTTGGAAACAATTCTTATTGGAACTATAGGAATTACTAGTCTTGTTGTTAGTGGTTATGATATAATTGCGAATTTTAGAGATAAAAAACGACAGTCTTATTTTATATAGTTATTATTTTTTTCGTTTGTTATGTTAAAGCTATTAGGATTGGATTTGGATGGTACTTTGATTTATCAAGATAGAGAATTCTTTTTTAATGCTTTTGAGAGAACTTGCAATAAGTTTGGAATAAGGGCTGTTGATACTGATAAATTATTTGAAGAATATAGGCAATTATCTAGAGATGAATTTTTTAAAGGAACTGATTATAATCCTAATTTTTTTAATGAATTTTATAAAAAAGAATATGGAGGATTTGATGGGCTGGTTTTGCATACTAATATTTTTCCAGAAGTCAAAGAAGTATTAGAAGAATTTAGAAGAAGAGATATTGGTTTATTTTTAGCAACCAATGCCAATAGTTTTTATAAAGATATAATGCTAAATAAATTTAATTTAAAAGACTATTTTAATGGTGGAATTTATACTCGAAATATAATAAGACAAAAGGCTTTTAATATTTTTAGAGCTTTAGTTGATAATAAAGTATTACCTTCTAATACTGCTTATGTGGGGGATTTAGTTTTTGATGTGAGAGCAAGTAAGAGGGTTAGTGTGTTAGATGTTTTAATAAAAAGACCTGGAGCTATTGTTTTAGATTCTGAGAATTTAAATCCTTCAATTACTGTTTCAAGTTTAGAAGAGTTAATTCCTGAGTTTACTGCTAGAGGATTGTTATGATTTTTTCCATAAAAAATTGAAATGATTTTTGTATGCTATAGATATTTTTTCATTTTCAATAATTATTATTGTCAAATGTTCATCAGAAGTTATAATTGCAATTTTATTTCCATAAATTATAGTTGGAGTTGGTAAATTATATTCTTTTGGAAGATAATGGATATGGTTCATTTTCCAGTGAGATTTCGTTTTGTAGTTTGAAATTAATTTTCCAAAGATTTTCTTTTTTTCTCTTTTTTTTGCCCAGTGTTTTGTGTATATGGGGAGTATATCACTAAATTTTAATTCTCCTCCCATTGAAAGAAAGTTTTGATTTGTATTTAGAATATCTTGCATCAAATTTTTTAGTCCTTCTTTACCTTGAAGAATTTTTGCAATTTCTTGATGAGGTTTAATTTTTTCTGAAGTTTGTATTTCATCAATAACTTTTTTTAATTCTTTTTTTTGTGTTTCTAATTCTAATTCTTTTTCAGCGATTATATCTAATAATCTTGATGGGTCTTCGGCAATGAAATATCGTTTTTTGTTTATGATAATGTAACTGACTAAGCCTTTTTTTATTAATCTATTTAGTAAATCATATGCTGTAGCTCTGTGCAGTTGGAGTTCTTTGATTATTACCCCTGGTAAAGATTTACCTAATTTTCTTAATGTTAAATATGTTTTGTATTCCAGTTCTGTTAATCCTAACTTCGTTAAATTTAGCATATTTTCTGGTTAATTTCTTTATATATAAATGTTGTCATGTTGGCAGACTACACTTTATTTTATATTTACTTTGTAGGAGATTAAGAATGGTATATAAAATACTTGTAACTGGAGTAGGAATATGTGGAAAAACTACTTTTGCTAGGAGATTAAGTGAATCTTTAAAAGTTCGAGGATTTATAATTCAGAATTCTGATTTAGATTATGATACTAATTTGAGTGTTAATATTACCCAAGGATTTTACATTTTACAAACCCCTCATGGTAAAGATAGTAGAGAAATTGATAAAGTTAATATTAGTAATTTTAATAGGGTATTTTATTTGCAAATAAATCCCCAAACATATCAGATTTTGTTGGATGCGCGTGCAAATGCCTGGTTCAGAGAAGGGCTTATTGATGGAAAAAATGATATTGAGCCTAGAACTTTAATGCATAGGGAAAGATTAAATGAAGTAATTGATGGCTATGCTGAGAGAAGGAATAAATTATTTTCAGATGATAAAATTTATTTTGAAAGAAATTCTTTAGTTAGATTTGTTGATGTAGAATTAATTAATAATGAGTTATTTTATAGAGATTATGATCATTTATTAGAAGAAATTGTAATGGAGGCTCATGGAGAAATTAATTTGTAATCTTTTTGAAGAAAATTTAATTCCAGTTAGTGAAATTGCGATGCTAAAAACTTCTGGAAATATTTCTTATTTAATTAAATCTCAGAATAATAAATATATTCTAAGACTTTGTGGAGCTGAAAGGAGATTTAGATGTAAGAATGAAGTATTATCTGAAATTTGTTTATTAAAATTTTTAAATAAAAGTAAATTTCCTGTTCCTAAATTAGTTTCTTTCAAAGGTAATGAACTTATTTCTTTAAGAAATAGAAATGGTATTTGTTATTCTTATGTTGAAGGGGAAGTTTTGAATAATTGTAAAGAAAATCATTGTTATGAGCTAGGATTATTTTTAAGTAATCTCCATAATACTACTGTTAATTTTTCTATTCCTTTCGAGAGGAAAAAATGGGATTTAGATACTACAAAAGAATTATTTAGTGAATTAGAAGAATTTTTCAAAGAAAATTGTTTTTTAAAGAGTAATAATTTCTCTGAAAGAATAAAAAGTATTTTATTAAATTTGAATTTTTCTGTAGATTTACCTTCTGGTGCAATTCATGAAGATTTAGGTATGAGGCATGTTATTTTTAAAAAAGAAAAAATCTCTTGTGTTATAGACTGGGATAGATTCTATAAGGGTTATTTTGTTTTGGATTTGGGACAAGCTATAAGAGGTTGGTGTTTTGATGATTGGAAAATCTTGAATAAACAAAAATTAAATAGTTTATTATATGGGTATACAAGTATCAGGGAATTGACTTCTTTAGAAAAAGAATTTTTGTATGATGCAGTTAGATTTGCCTTTGTTGAACGAATTATTTCATTTGCATTGCATGGAATTAAGACTAATGATGAAAAACTTTTGAGATATGCGGTTGAAGATTTAGAATTAGTTAACAATTTTGATAAAAATGATTTTTCTTAAATCTTTTAAGCAAAGCGTAAAACTTTCAGTTTTTTCTAGGAAAGGTTTATTAAGACGATTTTGAATGTTATTTTTATGGATGAAAAGAAATCTTTAGTTGTGTTTCAAGATAAAAAAATTAGAAGAACTTGGCATAATGAAGAATGGTATTTTTCTGTGGTTGATATTATTGCTGCGATTACTGATAGTCCTACTCCTAGACAATATTGGGGAAAGATCAAAGATAGAGAATTTGTTCAGCTTGAGTTGTCCCCAATTTGGATACAACTTAAATTAATAGCTACTGATGGTAAATATTATGAAACAGATTGCGCCAATACAAAAAATATGTTTAGAATTATACAATCTATTCCTTCTAAGAATGCTGAACCTTTCAAACAATGGTTAGCTCAAGTAGGATATGAAAGAATACAAGAAATTGAAGATCCTGAATTGGCTCAAAACAGGGCTAAAGAATATTATGAAATGAAAGGTTATCCAAAAGAATGGATAGAAAAAAGACTTCGTGGTATAGCTATAAGACAAGAGTTAACTGATGAATGGAAAAACAGAGAAGTTACTGAAGAAAAAGATTTTGCTATTTTAACTAATGAGATTTCTAAAGCCACTTTTGGAAAAACTGTAAAAGAATATAAGGAATTCAAAGGATTAAAAACTCAGAATTTAAGAGATCATATGACTGATTGGGAATTGATTTTAACGATGATTGGAGAAAAGGCTACTAATGATATTACTAAAGCTAAGGATTCTAAAGGTTTAGAAGAATGCAAAGAGTCTGCACAGAAAGGCGGGAAGATTGCGTTTAATACAAGAAAAGAGCTTGAAAAGGAAATTGGCAAGCCTGTGATTACTGATGAGAATTATTTAAATAAAAAGTTAGATAAGAAGAAATAGATACTAGAGTATATATATATATATAAATTATTTTTTGTTGATTAGAGATATGGTTAAATTAAGAAAAGAAGCAGTTGATTGTGTTAATGCTAAAATGGTTCCATTAAAAAGAGAATTAGATTTGTTGGGTTTAAGTTTGAATCATTTTAATAATCTTTATGGTAAAGAGACTTTTTTAGGACTTAGTAACTTCTGTTTTGTATATGAACCCGATGTCAGAGTTTTTAAGAATAATTTGAATATTAGTATTTCAAGTTTGGAATATCAACTTACAGTTATTCAGTCACATATTGATAGGATTAAGAAATTTTCAATGGATATGTAATATTCTTTAAATTATATATTTTTTATAAATTCTGAAAATATTCCGGAAAAGCATAAGAAGATTTTATAAAGAACTTTTGTTTAAGTTTAGATATGAGTTTCAAAGATAAATTTTGGGATGCGGTTATTTGGATTAGTCTATTGATAATATTTGTTTGGGTATTATTGAAGAGCTTTGGAATAATCCATTCGCCTGTTTGGATAGAAATGATTCCATATTATGGAGTGCTTGGATTTTTGCTTGGAGTTATTTATAAAGCTGGAAAAATAGTCCAATTTATTAAAGAAATTAAAAAAAAAGTTGATTTGATTGGAAATAAATTAGATAATATTGAAGATAGATTTATCAAAGTGGAGCATGAACATAATCTTTGTATGCAAGGAAAACTAAATGTGCATGGTTAAAATATTTTTATTAAAAAATAAATAACAAAAATAAAATATTTTAGGGATTTAGAATATCATTCTAAAAAATTATATTCTTTGGATGATGTATATTTATAAAAAAAGGAATTATTCAAAATTTTTTAAATAAAAAGCTAGATAAGAAGAAATAGATATTGAAGTATATATATATATATAAATTATTTTTTGTTGATTGGAGATATGGTTTTTGATAGTCAAGAAAAGGAAGGTCTTAGTAATAGGTTAGGGATTATAAGAAATAAATTACAAGTAATTGATGATTTTATGAGTGATATTACATTTAACATTAAGAAAAATAATTTGTTACATCTGTTTGAAAGTGATTTTCTTCCTAAAGATGAGAAAGAGGTTATGGCTGTTAAAGTTAAATTAGAATCTGTTTTGAGTGATGTAGAAATAAGTATTCCTAATATTGTTGAAAGTGCCAAAATAATAAGAACAGAATTAAAATATTTATAATATTCTTTCAATTATATATAATCTGAAAATCTTTCGGAAAAACAACACAA
>CAYHOR010000027.1:0-7964 GCA_964358235.1 Candidatus Woesearchaeota archaeon | reverse complement strand
ACATGTGGGGATTGCCAATCAACTTTCGCATTTTTGCTTTTTCAGGTCTGCCCATTCTCGCGCCGATAAAATAACCGCATTTATCTCTTATTTTATAATCTGAAATAGAATTAACAATTTCTAAAACCGTTTCACCAAATGGCTCTTTCAAAAAGTTACCTAAATTAATCATTAATGCCTTGAATGTATCTCCTTCAACAGAAATATATTCATTAGGAACAATTTTATGAAAACATCCAATTAATTCCAACTCTTTTTTTACAGAAAAATTAATTATTAACATCTTGTCTTCTTGAATAGTAGAATTTTTCAAAATATTGTATAAATGTAAAAACTGTTCTTTATTCAAAGTCTTCCAATAAAAAATAAATTTAGGATATAAAGGAACACCTAATTTAGAAAAAATAATAGCTTCATCTAAACTAACTTTATACTTTAATGGGAATTTATACAAATTATCTAAATATTCTTTATCAAATCCAGTTTGATCAAAAACTTTTTGGGCATAATAAATCCACCACTCTTCAACAAACCCACAAGGTAATAATTTATGAGCTCTATTCTGGAAATCTCCCCAATTAATTAAAATATCTCCTAAATAAATTATTTCATCAATTTCCTTTAAATATTTATTTCCATCTTCAAACGTATTCAATTGTAAAACATTTCCATTTTTTAAACGAACAATTGGTCCTTCAATCTGATCACACACATTTAAAGTAGTAGACTTACCAGGTCTCTCAGTTTTAAACTGTGTTCCTACTGCAATAAAATTATCAACAGCAACCATAGTCGCAGGATTCAAACTATCTGAAGAAAATCCGGAACATCTTCCACGACCATATCTTAATCTAAACCCACCGTTTCTAAGGGGATAAGTAAAAATTGGTCTGCCAGCAACTAGATCTTTGATAAAAGTTGTATCTGGACTAACTTTAACATTCTGTACATTAGATTCAACTTTTGCTCCTCTAGCTTTGATTTCTTTTTGTAATTTAACAAAATTCTCCATGAAATTCCATTGTTCCATTCCCATAGAAGTTCCCCATTTAGCAAGTTGCTTCCAAACTTTCGGAGCTTTCAAAGATAAACATTCAGCAGTAACCAAACAAAATCCATTGCTTATTTTATTTGCAACTCTTCTATCAAGATCTTTATAATTACTAACATCAAATTTTTCAGAAGGATCGCCGTCTATTTGTATTGGTAAATTTTTCATTAAAAAAGTAACTTCTTCTTCAGATGGAAAATATTGTAAATTGGTAACTCTCTCATGATAATCACATAATTCTCCATAAGCTCTTTTAATTTCTTTTTCAGTCGCATCATATTGAGAATATCCTAATCTTTTTCTTACATAATCAGCAATCAATACTGAAACAGAAGCTCCGGTACCACCAGCACTCCTAATTGGCCCACCATAAACTAAAGCGAAATATTCTTCCCCATTGTCTTTTCTTTTTCTAAACTTAATTTCAATAAAACCTTCTAATGTAGATGATACACCTCCTACAGTAACATAAGCAACCCCGACTCTAATTCCTGTCTCAATTGCTTTTTTTTTATCACTAAATTTGCAAAAATTTTCTCTTGCAACTTCTTCAGCAATTACAAATGCAATTCTCCAATCTTGACTCCCATATTCTTTTTCTAATTGTTGAATTCTTTCAGGCACACCTTTGCCTAAAATTTCTGGAGCAACTGAAGAAATTAAACCTTCTACCCGCTCAGCCATATTCTTTGCTAAAGGAATTTTTACACTATCATCAGGATCATAACCTAAAGATTTAGCTCTATTAGCAATATCATAACAATTCATAACATCATTATTTAATGAATTAAATATATTCTCAACCCTACTGCTATATGGAGCCATAATAGTTTTGCAAATTGTTTCTTTAATTAAATTTATAGCACTGAAACATAGATGTTTAAAAACAACTCCCAAAAGGTTTAAAAAAGCTAGATGTTTTTCTCAAAATATGAACAAAGTACTACTTATAATTCCAATACTATTGTTATTAGCTGCTTGTAGTTCAGAAACTACACAATTAGAAGAGCTAAACACAGAGACACAAGATACACAAACATCAATTGATATATTCATAGAAGCAGACGTACCAGAACCTTATTATAATTTAAGTGAAGGAGAAACAATTAAAGTATTAGGAAAAACTATCACTTTGAAAAGAATTTATCAAAATCCTCAAATTGAATTAGTCGTTGATGGAGAACAAACTATAATAAAACAAACTAAAAATCAAGAAATAATTGATGATATTACAATAGAAAGGATATTAACAAATACAGATAATCTAAAAGATAATTATGTTGTTTTAAAAATAGAACCTTTATTTTTAGAAGATAATCAATATATTGTTAAAAAAAATGAAATTACAAATATAGGAACTAAAGATTTAATGTTAGATTCAAGTGAAAGTGATGGTTCAATAACAATAAATGTTTATGATAAAGGAACAAGAATAGGAGATGATGATGACTTGAAAAGAGGAGAAACTTCAACAATATATGGTTTAACTATAACAAATGTACATAATTATTATATGGTTAACCAATATGCAATAGTAGAAGTTTCTTCTTAATTTATTTCTTTTATTAATTCTTCGTCTTTTCTAAAATCCATTATTTTTATTTGTCTAGATTTTAAATTAATTACAGGAATCCTAGCACAAATAATATTAGTATGTCCTAATTTTTCTTGATATGTTGTTTTATATTGAAATGATGAACAACCTATTAAAGTTACATTTTTATAAGAACTTATTTTTACATCATGATGAGTATGTCCAGTAACAAAAAAATCAGGGACTTTATCAATTACTAATGGATCTTTATTAATATCAGGAATGTATAATGTTGAAATATGAGTAGGAGCCAGATGTCTTTTTTTCAAAACAAATTCCATCATTTTATCAACAGCATCATATGAACCAGCCTTTCTTAAAAAATCAATATTATTAACATAATAATCAAAACAAGAACCGTGATACATTAAAATATCAAATATTCCGTGAATTCTTACAAAAGCGGGATTATTAACTAAAGTAACATTTTTCATTTGATAAAATGATTTAGCAAAAATAGGACTAATTAATGGCTGAGGTTCTGATAATCTCAAAGCATCATGATTTCCTCCACAAATTATAACTTTAATATCTTTTCTCAAATTCAAAAAATATTCAGCTAAAAAATTATATTGTTCATATACATCTTTGATTTCTAGTTCTTTATCTTGTCCAGGATATATTCCAATTCCATCTATTAAATCTCCACTGATTATAAGATATTTAACTTTTTTTGCTAACTCTTTTTGTTCATTATTACCATATTCTAAATTCAACCAATCAATAAATTTTCCAAATTCTTCTTTGGCAAATAATTTACTTCCAACATGTAAATCTGAAATAAACGCTACTGAAATATCATCTTTAGTTCTTTTGAATTCTTTTACAGGCATATCTGGAAACATAATATTTTTAACATAAACTAATCCTTCACCCATAGTCCCAACAATACCAATTACTTCATCTAAAACAATTTCAGGAACTATATCTAAAAGTTCTTGGTTTCTTGCAGGAATTAAAACTTTAACAACACCTGTAGGATCTTCAATTTCCATAATATAATTGCCATTTTTAGTTTGTTCAATTTTAAAAACAAATCCAATAATACTAACTGGTTCTTTTGCTTTCTTTGAAGATATCTTACTTATAGAAATAGCTGTACTTAATTCATTTCGTTGTAATAAAATTTTTCTTAAAGAATTATATCTAACTTTCATATAGCCCACAAAATCTTTCACTTCTCTTTTTTTAGGAAGATCAACATAAGGATCAATAACTTCAACTTTAGTAATAATATCATCTTCTAAAATAACATTTAATTTAGGCAAAAAAGAATGGAATAATTCTTCAGTTAATAACATAGTATTAACACATCTTCCCATTGAACAGTTATTTTTTAAAAAATCTTCATAATCAAAATCATCAGGTATTTTTTTAAGAATATCAGGACTAATCATAAAATTCTTTTCAAAAAAGAAACTTACTAATTTTTGTTTAGTCATATTATGAATTTAATTAAGTTTAATTAAAAGGTTTGTTATAATACAATATTATATTCCCAAAGATTCTCTTAACAATTGCTCTAATTTTGGAATAGTTGAAACAGGAATTCCTAATCCAATCTGTCTAGTTCTGCCATATCTTCCTTTACTGATAACTTTTGCATTAATTATTCCTAACATATCTAATTCAGCAATAAGATCAGATATTCTTCTTTGAGTCAATGGTCTAATTTTAGTTTGTGAACAAAAATCCTTGTAAAGTTCATAAATATCACCAGTGAATAAAGGTCTATTACCAGCAGTCTTTAAAGTGCCGAATATTGCTAATAATACTACTTGAGACTGTTTAGGTTGACTTGTAACAATTTCATGTACTCTATCTTTTTCAATTTTATCTTCAGCTTCATCTAAAGAATTTAAACTTATTTTAGTCATATTATTTCTTTCAGTTAACTCACCAGCAACTCTCAATAATTCTAAAGCTCTTCTAGCATCGCCATGTTCTCTTGCAGCATAAGCAGCACATTTTTCAAGAACTCCATCTTCAATACATCCTTTTCTAAAAGCTCTTTCAGACCTCTCTCTTAAAATAGCTTGTAATTGAATGGCATTATAAGGTGGAAAAACTAATTCTTCTTCTGATAATGAACTTTTAACTCTTGGATCTAAATAATTAGTAAACATTAAATCATTAGAAATTCCAATTAAAGAAATTTGACTATTTTTTAATTCAGAATTTAATCTTGTTAAAGTATAAAGAATTTGATCTCCAGCTTTTGAAACTAATTGGTCTATTTCATCCAATATCAATATCATTAAAATTTTTTTCTTTTCTAATGCAGAAATAAACATTTTATATACTTCATCTGTTGGTAAACCAGTAGCAGGTATTTCAGTATCTAAAAATCTAGCTAATTCAGCAATTAATCTATATTCAGTATCAGAAACTCTTTTTAATTTACAATTAAGATAATGTATTTTAACAGGTAAATTATTTTTTTCTGCAATTTGTATCATATTATCAGTAACATGTTGAATTGTTAATGTTTTGCCGGATCCTGTTTTTCCATATATAAACATATTAGAAGGTTTTTCAATTCTAAGAGCAGGAGCCAACATACTTGCAACTTTTTTGATTTGTTCTTCTCTATGATGAATAGTCTCAGGAATATAATTAGATTGTAAAACTTTTTTATCTAAAAATAAAGGTTCTTTTTTAATATAATCTTCAAAATAATTACTTAATTTATCTTTTTCTAACATACTATACTCCTCTCTTTTCCTTTATTTAAATATTCTTATTCAATAATATGAACACCCAGACCTCTATTTCCTCTGGAACTTATTTTTATGTAATAATATGGTATTGTTGAGTGCTTTGTTTATATATTTACCCCTTTCCTTCATATAGAAATTATTCAAACAATAATAATTAATATATATAATATATATAATATAATATAATATATATAATATATAATAGAAAAACATATAATATAATATAAAAAATAAATTATATAAATATAATAAATAAAGCCTATAAACTATAAATAATAAACAATTAGCATATAAATTAAAAAAATTTAAATTTTTAAATTTTTTCTCATTATCTTTATCTCTTATCCTTTAAGTTTAATCTCCACTTACAATCATTTCCATAAGAAATATATATATAAAAAATATTAATAAACACATTATCATTTAAACAATCAATCTCCAGTAGAAACAAAGGTGTGAGAGGGTTAGGAAAAATATTTATACTTAATCTATTTACAATAATCAAATGAACATACTACTCATATTAGTAATCATAATTGCAGCTATTTTAGCTTTAGAATTGTTTAAACATCAAATTACTAAAAATTTATTCAAATACTTTGTAGCCATTGTAGTAATTATTGTTATTGCTCTGATAGCATCTGCTTACATAGACTTTGGAGAATATATAGGCAAAGACAGTACTTTTTCTAAAACAGGATCAGTAATTGTTGATGGAATATCAGATAATACTGAAAATATTGATACAAGTAATACATTTAATTCAATTTCTGATAAAGCAAATGAATTATATCAAAAAATAATAGATAATTAGAGACTAGAAAATTATTTAAATACTTTAACTCTAACATTAAAAATCATATTACTTGGAGGAAAGCATAATGACAGATAATAAAGAAGATAAAAGAAATTCAAGGGCGCTAATGGGTAAAACCGTAGTAACAAAGTCAGGTAAAAAATTTGGTGTTGTTGGTAACATTACATTTGAAACAAGAACTGGTGAATTAATGCACATTGTTCTAAGCAATCCTACTGCTTACATTGATCATTTAGAAATTGAACAAGACAAAGAAGGAAACTGGTTGGTTCCATTCTCTTCAGTTGTTGCTGTTGGAGACTTTGTAGTTATAGCAGAAGAAGATATTATTTAATTTTTTTTAAAATAAATTATTTTTTTAATTCAAGTTTTACATTTATATTTTTCTTAGTTTGTTTTTCAGATTTCCATGTTTTTACTTGATTCTGACAATAAATAAGTCTATTTATCTATCAAATTAGAGTTTTAACTACTAAATAATAGTAAAGTTTATAAACTAAAATATTTTTAATTATATAAACAAAGAGTTAAAAAAATGTTTAGTGCCATACAAACAACAGAATATATTAAATATATAATGGAAACTCCAGAATTTTTATTTACAAATAATATTTTATTTAATTATCCTATAGTTGAAAAAGCAATTGAAAAAATGTTAGCTTATTTTTATTTAAATGATAGAATACCTTTGTCTTTACCTCAATCAATAGATTTTAGAGTTTTTGGTAATTCTCTAATTACTTGGAGAAAAGGATATACAATTGAAGAAACTGCATCAGTGTTAAAAGTAGATCCTCAAATTATTCAAACAATTAGAAAAGAATTTGAATTAGAACAACAAACAAAATTCGATGAATCTGTAGAAGATATAAATTCATATTTAAAAGATAGAGCGTCATTGTATTCCTTAAGAAGACCTCTTAATGTAATGATGGGAACAACACCTAGTGGTTCTCTTCATCTGGCAAACATACTTACACTTGCAGGTGGAACAATAGATGTTTTATCAGCAATTAATAATGCTGGAATTCATAATGTAAGATTTACTTTAGGTTTTAATGATTTACTTGCGTTACATAGACATCACAGTCAAGATGATATTAATTCAAGAAAATCAGATATAAATAATTTTATTGATGAAATTCAAAGAATATATGGTATTGAAATATTATTACAACCATTTTCTGAATTACAGAGAACTCGTCCTTTTAGACAAATATTACAAGAAGTGGCAAAAAGAAAATTATTTGATAGATATGGATATTCAGGAATTACTTTAGAGAATTCTGTTAGAGGTGAACGTTTTTTTTATAAAATATTAGATCTCAATAATATAGATTTTTTAAGAAAAGAAGAAGTAGATTTTGTTCCAATATATCTTTTAGATCTTATGGCTTTACGTGATGCTTCAGAAAATGTAGATATACATATTCTCGGAGGAGATCAAATGCACGCAGGAAGAATAATAGATCCAAGGCGTTTTGTCGGCAAAAATTCTCCTTTTATGTATATTACAGGAAGAGTATATGGTTTAAATGGAAGAGAAATGCACACTACAAATAATAACACAATTACTATAGATGAATTACAAGAATTTCCTAATTGGTTAGAAAGAATAATAGAAATTAAACAGAAAGCACCAATAAAAAGTATTGGTCCGTTAGAATATCGTGATTTAATTCCTAATGGAAGAAAAGTATATGGAATATTTTAATAAATAATATAATTAATAATTTTTAAACATTAATAATTCACATTCCTGATATTCTCAACAACCCTCCG
>CAYHOR010000026.1:3258-8000 GCA_964358235.1 Candidatus Woesearchaeota archaeon | reverse complement strand
TTTAATAAAAGTTTAAATAACATTTCTACAACAGGATTAAACGTTGAAGATAATGTTCAATGTGGGATATTACCTCAAAGAAACAATGAATTATTAGCTTATTGGAGTTTTGATGAAGGTTCAGGAACAAAATTTAATGATTCAGTAAACAATTCTAATGGAGTTATTACATTTGCAGATTGGAAGCCTGGAAGAATATATAATTCTGTAAATATTAGTCTTTACAATAATTATACTGTTCCAGATCCTAATTTAAATTTAACTAAAAATTTTACATATTCCATATGGTATTATCAAACTCAAGTTTCTTCAGGGAATATTTTAAGTTATGGCTCCAATTTTACAATAGATATTATTAGTGGACAAGTCAGAGTATCATTTGGAACCAATGGAAGTCCTAACACAGCAGTGCAAATAGCATCAAATAATTCTCTTCCAATAAATAAATGGAATCACCTAGTTGTAGTTTATAATAATATTAGTTTATCATTATATTTAAATGGAGCTTTGGATAACACTACAAATGTTGCTGGGCCTATTTATGGGTATAATGGAAATATCAGCTTTGGAAAAAATCAAGATAGTCCTACTTTATATCTACGCGGACAGATTGATGAAGTTGCGTTGTATAACTCTTCATTGAATATAAATGAAATACAAAATCAATATGAAAGAGGAATTGTAGTTTATTCCAAGTTAGAAAATTTAAAAATTGAATCTAATAGCACTTTCTTACAAGGAGCATTTAATGGAACTATATATGATCCTATTCTTGGAGCGATTATTTTAGCTAATACTTCTGGAAATTATTTGACTGAAGGAAACTTTACATCACAAGTCATTTTAATAAAAAATGGATATGATAATTTAAGAATAATTTGGAAAAATAGTTCCGTTCCTTCAGGGACTAATATTTCTATAAAAATTAGGACTGGGACATCTGATAACGGTACATATCGATGGTCAGATTTTTCAGGTCAAGATTATAGTCAAGCTTATGATACTGCAAAAATTTTAGGATTATCATTTTCTGAAGGAGTTGGAAATAAAACAAAGAATTCATTAGGAAATAATATTTCATTAATCAGCAATGATTTTGTTCCAGAAGGAAAATCAGGATATGGTTTACAATGTTATGGTGAAGATTTTATAACCATAGAAGATTCTTCTGCAATAAGATTAGTCAGTCCATTAAATTATTCGATTGAATTTTGGATTAATCCTCAAACATATAATATAGGAATTCTTGATAAATATAGATATTCAATTTATCTCAATTCTAGTGGAAATTTAATATTTAATTCTACTTATACAGAAAATAATTATTCTCTTGCAAGTATATCTATTGTTCCACTTAATTCATGGACTCATGTTTTAGTTACTCACTCTTCTGAAAATACTTCTACTATTTATCTTAATGGATCTTTAGAAACTAATCAAACAGTATTGGGAATATTAACATCATCAACCAATAATTTATCTTTATGCAATAAAACTGAATTAAATAATTTTAATGGCACAATAGATAGTCTTGTTATTTATAATAGAACTTTAAATAATTCTGAAGCCTATAATCATGCAAATAGTTATTTCTTAAATTCAACTGGAATTGAAAATGCTTACAAATTAAATAATTATATTCAATATTTGGTAATACTTAAAAGTTCAAACATTGCAAACACTCCAAGATTTACTGAGATGGGAATCAATGCACAAAATCAATCAAACAAAATTTATAATCAAATCCCAAATAATATTAGCTTAATTGAACCATTAAATAATACTTTAAATATATCTTCACAAATTTTATTCAATTGGAATTCTGGAACTGATTTAGAATCTAATAATATATATTATGAATATATTTTATCTACGGATAGATACTTTTCAAATGCTACTATTGCAAATTTAAAAATTAATAATTTTTCAGAAAATGATAATTTAGAAGACAACTATACTACATTAATCCAACATTTTAACGATAAAAAACAAATAAAAGAACAGAGTTGGATTGGTAATTATTCTAATGTAATTGGCTCTGGGAAATGGGGAAATGGACTAATATTAACACAAAATGTGGAATCTTTTTACATTAACAGAGCAAATTTTATTAATATTCCTTCTGGAACACTTGAATTTTGGATTAAACCAAACTGGAATCATAATGATAGTCAAACAAATTTCTTTTTTGATCAAAACAATAGTTTAATTTCAATGAATCGTACTGGTAGTCAATTAAATTTAATTATGGGTAATACAAACAAAAGTCAAATAACCTATAATATAAGTACCTGGATAGCAGGAAATTGGCATCATATAGCTGTAACATGGACAAACAATAGTCAATTACAATTATTTATTGATGGATCATATGCAAACAGTACTACACTTTCTGCTGTTGAATCAAATGCTGGAATATTTTTCTTAGGTTCAAATTGTTCCTTAAATAATAATTCCATTTTTAATGGTACTATTGATGAACTCAAAGTAAGCAATGCACGAAGAATTTCAATAAACAATTTAACTCAAATAAATTATAGTTTAACATCTACTGAAATTGAAGATAAAACTTATTATTGGAAAGTAAGAACCTTCCAAGCAATAAATAAATCTCTTGAAGATCAAGGAATAAATAGTAATTGGACTAGTGGTATAGTCACTATAGATACAAAATATCCCTCACTGTATATTAACCAAGAAACAATTAAATTTTTAAGCAATGTAAACACAAGTATTAATCTTACTACTTCTGAAAATGCTTATTGTCAATTTAGAAAATATCCTGCAGCAGACATTCCTTTTTTTATTACTGGAAATACAACACATATCAGAAACCCATTTTATAATTCACAAGGTTCAATCACATATTATATTAAATGCAATGATACTGCAGATAGAATAAGTTATGGAGAAATTAGTTTTATAGTTATAAATTCAAGCACTGGAACGGTATTAGAAAATCAAACAATATTAAATTTAACAGCTAATGTAGCACAAAATTTTACATACACAAATCTTCAAACTAATTTTTCAGGGATTCAAATAACATCCAAAAATAATATTAGTGGAAGATCAGCATTTTATAAATATTCAGGAAATAATAATCCTACAAATACTACACTTGGTCTCCCCCCAGAAAAAGTCTCTTTCTATATTGCTCATATTGAAGAACAAATAATAAATAATCTTACAGGAAACTTCAGCTTAACTTTAAATTATAATGACGCAGATATTGGTGGTGTTGATATTCGAACATTAAATGTTTATATTTTTGATACAAATGCTACTGTTTGGAAAACATATAGTGATTCTTTTTCAATTGCAGACTATACCGTTACAATAAATACTTCTCATAGTGGAGTTTATGCAATATGTGGAACACTTAATGTCTCAACATCCACAACATCTACAACAGCAACAGCAGAAGGTAAAAAAACAACACAAAAATATATAGACCTTCATGATTTAGGAAAAGGTTGTTGTGTTACTGAATCTGGATGTTACTATTATAATAGTTCATATTGTATTTATACAACTTTAACAGATGAAGGATTAGGATTTTATGCTGGAGAATATTGTAGTGATGTTTCTTTAAAATTATGGGAAGAAGATTGGTTAGCAAAATATTATTGTTCTTGTCAAGTCATTGAAAATATTTGTGATGAAAATTATAAAAATATAGTCGAATTGGATAGCTGTGGAAATTTAGGAGCAACCATTGAAGAATGTGAAGGTATTTGTTCTGAAGATTCTGGTGTTGCTGAATGTGTTTCTGAAACAATTGAAGTGAGTACTGAAGAAGAAGAAAAAGAAGAATCTAGTGAAATTAAAAAAATGATTGGTGAAATTACTGCAAATTCATTAAGTAAAGTGATTTCTTTAATTATTTTATCATTAGGGATATTTTTGGGATTTAGATTATTATTATCATGGATTATTTTTAAAAGAAAAAAAGAAAATATTGATATAGAATATTCCGAAGAAAATATTGATAAATTAAAAATCTATATTTATAACAACCTTCATAAATTAGATATGGATCAAGAATTGTTAGATAAAGGTTGGAGTGCAGATGAAGTCATGCGTTTAATAAAAGACGTTAAGAAATTAGGAGTAACTAAAATTGATAAATATGTTTATTCTAAGTTAGCTGATGGTGAAAGTGAAGAGTTTTTAATTAAAAGATTAGTTGAAAAAGGTTGGGAAGAAACTAAGATAAGAAAAGAAATAGAAAGATTTAGAGAGATTTAATTTTCAGGTTTCATTACTGGAAAAAATATTACTTCTCTAATTGATTGGGAATTTGTCAATAATATTACCATTCTATCTATTCCTATACCTAAACCCCCTGTTGGAGGCATACCATATTCCATTGATCTAATAAAATCTTCATCCATTTGATGGGCTTCTTCATCTCCACCTCTACCACGTTCAGCTTGTTCTTCAAGAAGTTCTCTTTGCATTATTGGATCTGTTAATTCAGAATAAGCATTTGCAATTTCCCAAGTATTGATATAAGGTTCAAATCTTTCTATAAGATCTTTATTTCCTCTTTTAAGTTTACACAAAGGAGAAGTATCTTTAGGATGATCTGTTATGAATGTTGGTTGAATTAAATGTTTTTCACAAAGCTTTTCGAACAATAATGAAATTGCAATACCACGAGTAGTTAAATTTAGGTTATATTCAACACCATTTAGATCTAATAAGTCATATATTTCATTATCAGAAAGTTTAGTTAC
>CAYHOR010000026.1:0-3248 GCA_964358235.1 Candidatus Woesearchaeota archaeon | reverse complement strand
TTCTTTTAGAGCGTCATACATAGTAATTCTTTTCCAAGGTTTTTTTAGGCTAATTTTTGTACCTTGATATTCAATTTCAGTTGTACCTAGAACTTTCATTGCTACAAATTCGTAAATATCTTCAGTTAATTCCATAACATCATTATAATCTGCACCCGACCAATAACATTCCATAGAAGTAAATTCTGGATTGTGAGTTCTGTCTATACCTTCATTACGGAAACATTTTGAAATAGTATAAACTTTTTCATAACCACCAACAATTAATTTTTTTAAATATAATTCTGGAGAAACTGAGAGGTATAAATCCATGTTCAATGCATTGAAATGAGTTTGAAATGGTTTGGCTGAAGCTCCACCATAAACTGGTTGCAAAGTTGGAATTTCAACTTCTACAAAGCCTTTTTTATCCAAATATTCTCTAATAGCAGAGATGATTTTGCTTCTTAGAATAAATGTTTTTTTAACTTGGGGATTTGAAATCAAATCAACATATCTTTGTCTAAATCTTAATTCAGGATCTTGTAATCCATGAAATTTTTCTGGAAGTGGTCTCAAAGATTTACATAAGATAGTAAACTCTTTAGCCCAGACAGTTATTTCACCTTTTTTTGTTTTAAAAATATTACCTTTAATTCCAATGATATCTCCAATATCTGTCAATTTAAAAACTTTAAAATTTGGAAGTTCATCTTCTCTAAAATAAATTTGAATTTGACCTTCCTGATCTTGAATATGACCAAAAGAAGCTTTCCCCATTTCTCTGTGAGTCATTAATCTACCCATAACACAGACTTGATCTCCAGAATCTTCGCCGTCTTTTAAGTGTGAATATTTTTCTTGAAGCTTGTTGCTAAAAGTATAACCTTTATATGAATAAGGATAAGGATCTACACCTAATTCTTTTAATTGTTTGACTTTATCTAGTCTTTCTTGAAAGAATTTGTTATTTTCCATATATAATAAAATGATTATAGGTTATTTAAAGGTTTTTGTAGTAAATTATTAAGATTTTAGAGTTAATTTAAAGAATCTAGTGATGGGATACATTAAAGGATTACTAGTAAATAAATTTTCTACACAAAAAGGTAACCCTAACCCCATTTGATGAAAATATTTATTTTTACCAAGATAAATACCACTATGATCTAATGAGAAATAACCTCTAAGTAAATCTCCCTGCATTAAATGATTTCCTCGAATAATAATACAATCATTTTCTGGAGAAGAAATTTCTTTAACGGAGCTACTTAAAATAAATCTGAACATCGAATCTTCACAAATATATCCAGGATTACTGATATTTTGAGGAAATCTATTGCTGGGATGATATATAAATAATTTTTCTAAACCCAAAACAGAAATAATAGTTCCAAAACAATTTGAATAGATTCCATTATGAACATATTTGACATCATAAAAACCAGTTTCTAATTCAATACCTCTTTCAATCCAAAATAATTTCATTGCTAATTTCTTATTATTTAATAAAAATAAAATATTCTCTCTATATTTTGATTCTTCAACTAATTGTCTCTCTTCATCATTTAACATATTTTTTGTTTTAAAATAGAGTTATTTAAAGGTTTTGTCAGGTGGCTTTGTGGAATAGGTCTATACTGCCTTAAAATCTAAAATAATAAATTCTTCAAATTAGATATGGGTACAAATACAAAAGTATATAAATATGTCCCCATATAAGAAATATATGGTTTACCATGAAATCCGAGAAGTTAATGGAAAAAAACAAAATTACTTAGTTTATACTAAAAGAGAAGATAATAAAATCCTCAAAAAAAGCAAATTCATTGGAACAGGAAGTATACAAAAAAAATTAATAAATAAATTAAAAGAAGAATTTAAAATAGAAGTCTTTAGTAGTATACATTCAGAATATCTTTCTAAAAAACAATTAGAAGAGATTGAGAATATTAAAAAGTTATATAATAAAAAAATAAATTTATTAAATAAAGAGGAATTTAAAAAATTTGAAAATACTTTTTTTACAGAACTTACTTATAATAGTAATGCAATAGAAGGAAGTTCTTTAACACTTGAAGATGTAAATCTTATAATTAATGAAGGATTAGTACCTAAAGGAAAAACTTTAAGAGAAATTAATGAAGCAAAAAATCATATAGAAGCAATAAATTTTATTAAGAATTATAAAGGAGATTTAAATGAATTATTTATTTTAAAAATTCATTCAATAATCTTAAACAATATTTCCGAAAGATTTGCAGGAAAATATAGAGAAACTACTGTTCGAATATTCAACAGTAATGTTAGCTTTCCAGAAGCATATAAAGTTCAACAATTAATTGGAAATCTTGTATATTGGTACAAGCAAAATAAGAATAAACTCCATCCTTTTGAATTAGCTGTAATTTTTTCAATAAAATTTGTTTCAATTCACCCATTCATTGATGGAAATGGCAGAGTTTCTAGACTCCTTATGAATTTTATTCTAACAAAAAAAGGATATCCCTGGATTAATATTTATACTAAACAAAGAGAGGAATATTTGCACGCAGTTAGAATGGGAAATGATGAAAAATATAAAATCATATTAGAATTTTGTATTAGCACATTAAAAGAAAACTTAAAGAGTTTTAATATTATTGATAGGGGTACAAATTAGGGTATAATTAAAAATGTACCCAGATTGGAATAAAAATATTAACAAATCAGCTTTTAGAGATCGAATTGTGCATCACGCAATTTGTAATATCATTGAACCATTATTTGAAAGAAAATTTATTTATGATTCATATGCAAACAGAATTGGAAAAGGAACAAAAAAATCAGGGAATTACTTCCACTCCATTGTATTTCAAGTGAGAAAAATCTTCTAATTTGATAATATTCTTTGAGATTAATTGTTCAATTAAAAGTTTATTTCTTTGTAGTTCTTTAATTAGATATCTAACAGTGTTACAAACTTCTGCTTTTGATGCTGATTTCCAAGAAGACATATAATTTGAATATAAACATCTGCCACCGCAAATAGTTTTTATATCACAATCATCACAAGGAGATTTAAGTTCAAATTCTTTTAACAATTTAGAGTTCAAATCACCGCAATAAAATTGTTTCATGCCTTGCATAATTGGACAGGGAACTATTTTACCATTAGTTAATATTGTATAATTAGAATGACCAGAACCACATCTTAGATTAGCAGGAATATTTTTTAACATATCATCCATTATTACAATAAAAGGGTATAATCTTAGAACTTTACCTTT
>CAYHOR010000025.1:0-8037 GCA_964358235.1 Candidatus Woesearchaeota archaeon | reverse complement strand
GGGATGTTAAAAATAATTGGAAATTCTAGGTTGACTTTACAATTTTCTATTGATGGATTTGAAGATTTGCATGATGAATTAAGAGGAGTTAAAGGAAGTTTTAATAAAGTGTGTGAAACTGTAAAAAGGTTAAGTAAAATTAAAGATAAACGATTAGCAGTATCTGTTGCTACAGTTGTTATGAAAAAGAATTTTAACCAAATTAGAGATTTGAAGAAATTTGTAAATAATGAATTAGGTGTATCTATGAAGTTTAATGTTTTAAGAAAGTTAGATCATGTAAAAGGAGTTAAAAAAGAAGATTTGATGGATTTAGAAATCAGGGATGCAAACTTTGAAGTGCCGACTGAAGATCAGTTAAATGAGTTAGTTAAAATTGTTGATGATGGAACTATTTCATCTTTAATAGAGAAAAAAAAGATTGAAGTAAGTATTGATGTTTTGAAAGGTAAAAAAAGAGTAAATTGTTTAGCTGGATTAAGAGATGCTGTAATTTTTCCTAATGGCGATGTTAGTATTTGCGAACCTATAAAAGCTATAGCTAATTTGAATGATTATGACTTTAATTTTAGTCAGATGTGGAATTCTTCTTCTGTTAAAGAAAAAAGAAGTAAATTAGTTGGTAAATGTTTTTGTATGAACTCTTGCAATCTTATGAATGCTTTACAGTTTGATACTGATGTTTTGGTTAACCTTTAATATAAACTTTATAATTATTGTCTAATGCCTCAACAAGTTTTCTGCCTATATCCGATTTTTTGTTGACTCTTATTTCACCTTTTTTACCTGGTGTTGATGAGAATAAATAATCTTCTTCAATAAATATATCTACTAATTTTCCCGGCGAATCTACTTTGATTAATAATGTATTTCCACGTTCAGAAATATGATAGCCTAGACGTTTTTTTTCTTCTCGAAAAGTTTCTTCCATTGCTTCCACGTCGATACTGATTCCTAAATCTTTTTCGATTTTATTAATATTGATTCCTTTTAAACCAATTATTTTGGCTTTGTCTTTTTTTGGAACGTAGACTTTGACTTTATGTGAACCAATCATTTCAACTTCAACGTTATCAGTATATTTTTTGAATTCTCGTTCAATTTGTTTTTCTGCTAATTTGAATGCTGGATTTGAAGAGTTTTGAGATTTTTCTATAGGGATAACTACTGTTTCTTCTCCATAGGAATATATTTCAAAAATTAATTTGTCTGACTCTAAATCTTTAACTTCAATAACTGGTCGTGCTAAATCTGCTTCTACCATTCCTGATGGAACTTTTACAGTCATTTTTACAGTCAATACTTGTTCTATAGCTCCTTTGCTAATGAAAATAATTGTATTTAATATTGAAGGAATAACTCCCACGTCCATTCTGCTGATAAATCTTTGAACTCCATCAATTGGTGATGCAGCATGCAAGACTCCAATAACTGAAGAACCTCCCAGTCTTATATCTGTGTATAATTTAAAGTCTGGACTATCTCTCATTTCATCAAAGATTACGTTATCTGGTCTTGATAAGAATAAAATATCATGGATTTCTTCTGAAGTTCCAAAGTTTTTTGAGTATTGAGTAATTTCTGGACTTAAAATTAAGTCTCTTGGAGATTCAATTGTTTTTGTAATTCTATTATTTTTAGCGTAATATTCTGCAAGTGCCTGTGCAAATGTTGATTTTCCTGAACCTACTTCTCCTGCAATAATTATTCCTGAAGATTTTTGTTCAAGTTTTAATTTTATTTTTTCGGGGATATTATATTCGTCAATATTAAGTTTTTTAATAGGTTTGACTGCAGTAATTTCTAATCCATCTGATACCGGTTTCTTTACAATTACAATTCTATAATCATGATATTGAATAATTGTTGTAGATGGTCTTGAGATTTCTATGAATGCATTAGGGTCAATTCGTGATTTTTCAACTATTTCCTTAGCAATTTTTTCTACTCTTTTTTTATCCATAATTTTATCTTCAATTTTTATTAATTGCCAATTTCCTGGTAGACCTTTTTTTGCTACAGGATAAGTATCTTCTTTTAAGTGAACTGACATTGTTTCTTTGTCAAAGAAGTTTTCCAATTCGATTTTATCTTGAATTTTCTTTTCTAAAAACATAACTTCAATGTCTAATGCTTTTGCAGATTCTGATTGAACATAGTCCGCTGTTATAAGAATTGAGGATTCTTGATATGCTAAATCTCTGATGTATGAATCTATTTCACCGCCTTGTTTAGCATTTTTTATTTGATATAAGTTTGGTCGTTCACCTACAAGTTTGATTGATATTTTCCCAGTTTTTGCTAATTTTTGTAGTTCTTGAATTTCTTCAAGACCTAGAAATCCTGTTTCCCTACCACCATGAGCTTGGTTTTCTATTTCGGCTAAAACTGCTTTTGGTATTAGAAGTTCACCTTTAATTTTATTTTCTTTTACAAGTTTTGAAATTGCTCTTTCAATTACGACTGAAGTATCAAGTATGTATGACATAATTATAATAATATAAGTTGGTATTTAAAGTTTTCTTACAATTATTAAAAAAGCTGTATGCCCAAGCATTTGAGATTTAGGACGAACTTTTCTACCTTCGACATACCATTCTCTTTCTAGAGTTTCAATAACTTTTTCTATGTGATCTTTAGAAGTGTTGCAAAATTCTATTACTTGGACGATTGTTGGTAGATAAACTATAATAGTACCACCATTTTTAACACAGTCTAAATTGACTCTCCAAGGTTCTGGAAGGTCTAAAGTTAAGATGTCTACATTTGTTTCATCAATTTTATCATAGACATTACCTTCTTTTAATTCGACATTATCAATTTCTAAAAATGCCAAATTCTTTTTTGCTAGTTTTAAATTATCTGTGTTAATATCATATGAAGTTACTTTTTTTGCGTATTTTGCCAACGTTGCTGCAATTAGTCCACAACCTGAACCAGCGTCTACAACTATAGAATTTTTATCAACTCCAGAATTAATTAATATTTGACCTAAATCTTTCATTACAAGAGTTTGTGGTCCACGAGATATCTTTTTTATTTGATCTGTGTAATTTGCATCATAAACTAAAAATTCTTTTCCAGAGTGTGAAAGAAGTTTAGATTTAGCTTTTTTAATATCTTCAGCTTTTAAGACTCCATCTTTAGTATGAACATCTCCTTCTTTCCAATATTGTTTATTATCTTCTCTGACTAGGACTTTGTTTATCATGTGTTTTTCACCTTTAGTTTTATTTATAAATGCTTCTATGGAAAGTTTTAAATGTTTCTTTCTCTTTATGTGCGTTAGAATAATCTTAAGAATGTATATTCATAAAGCTTTACAAGAAAAAATTGAAAATTCTTCAGAAATATTGGAAAATTTTTTGGTAAGCGACGAACTACTATTTTAACACATTATCTCATCTTTTATCAGCTTTATTGTCCCAATCTTCTTTCAGAACTTGTTCTGATGTATATCTGGTTTCTATGCTTTCTCTTGTTTGAGTTTTCTTTATTTTTTACTCAATTGTCCAACTCTTTACTAAAGTTAGAGAGGACTTTTCTTATTTCCATGCCTTTTTTGGTGAGCTTATTATCTTTATTAAGTATTTTTTTTTCTCGAAATCTCTGGAGAATCCATGGAGATGTTTTTTTACTTTTTCCCAGAAGAAATTTTGCTGCACCTGTTCTTATAACTCGTTCTATTGTCCGTTTTCTTCTTTTTGGATAATATTTGAAGAGTATTTCTTTTAAGATAACTATATGCTCGATAAGCTCTAGAGAGCCAATTCTAATATAATACTTATTCCCTTTATCTGCATACCCTTCATGTTTCCAATCAAGTACTTTGAATATTTTAATTAATGGGGCTACTTCTGTTTTATTTGTTGCTATTACAATATGTCCTCTGGATTTTGCACTTGGTGCACCATCCCCTTCTAGGATGCCACATATAAAATCTAATGCAAGTCCCTTATTCTTCTTTTGGATAATTTCTTTTAATAAATATTCGAGTAATTTGTTATAATAAATGAGGACTAACTGTTTATGTTCTCTAAAAGATAGTGCTCCATACTTATTCCTATTTTGTGCATCTTTTGTTTTTGTTTCATAAATATATATTTTATTGGTCGGAATAACTAAATTTGTTTTTTCTAACCAGATCTCTTGTAGTCTTTCCCTTAATTTTGCTTTATTTTCTTTAAACGGATCCGTATATGTTATTTCTAATCTAAGCACGGGGTCTTTAATTAATTGGGTGTGCATCTGTGTGTAATATTTTGCTTGTTCAAATGTTGAAGCACATATTCCCCAACTATTTCCTTTTTTTGTACCATCTGCATAAAAACAACCTAAATAGTGGACAATTTGTTTTAGAGCTATGTTTGTATTAATTATACATGGAACTCTATGCCCAAGATAAACAAGTATAGTTTCATTATCTCTTTCAACAAAAGTATAAGATTTTAAGATGCTATTAAGAGGCATAGGCTTTTTATTTTTTATCTTATTTGTTGTAGACTTTTCTATTTTAGATATGATTAATTCTTGATTATAAAATTTTTTGGGTAAAAAAGCAAAATATTCTTGAGTGTTCTTTTTTTCTCTTTTTCTTATTCTGCAATAGAAAAAATCTTCTTTATTATCTTTTATAAAAAATACTTTTACAATACTTTCGGTTTTTAATCTCAACTTGTTACAGTATCTATTCGGGAAATAAATTCTACCTTCTTTGTTTATATTTGCTGAAAAGCCATTTATTCTTTCAAAAATAATTTCTTGGTCCCCCTCAAAATGAGTTCTATTCATTATTTCTTTTGGGATATAAACTCCAACATAACTACTACACTTTCTTATTTTTCCATAAAAACTAAACCTTTCCTCTTTAGAAATAATTGTAACTTTTACTTCTTCACCAATATTTAAAACGAGGTTTTTATCTTTTGGTATCTTAATGAAACCAGTATTTTTCTTATTTATTTTTAGAATTGGACTTTTGAAATTTAGCATATCTTCTTTAGAATAAGTTCCTTTAAAAAGCTTACTAATGGTAACTAAAATAAATGGATTACGTGGTTTATCTATTCCACACTGACCGCCTTTGCTAAGTTCCTTGGTTGATCAATCTCTCGTCCATGTGCATTTGCAATGTGATATGCAAGTAATTGTAATGGCAATACATTCATAATTGGTGTAAATTCCCAGCGAACTTTTGGAATAAGGATAATATCATCACTTAATCTTTCAATGTCAGAAGTAATTTCATTGCAGATACAAATGATTTTTCCTCGTCTACTTTTGACTTCTTCCATATTGGATATTACTTTTGCATAGACCGTATCTTTTGTGATTAAGAATATTGACGGAGTATGTTCATCAATGAGCGCAATAGGCCCGTGTTTCATTTCTCCTGAGGGGTATCCTTCTGCGGGGATATAAGAGATTTCTTTGAGCTTTAATGCACCTTCCATAGCTACAGGATAATTAATATCCCTCCCCATAAACATGAAATATTTCGCATCTTTGTATTTTTCTGCAATGGATTTTATATCTTGAACGGTAAAAAACGCTTTGACTTTTTCAGGAAGTTTTTCTAATTCTTCTATAAGGTCTGCACGATAATAGGGATCTTGGTTAACATGAAGATTAAGTATTATACAGGCAATAATTTGAGATGTAAATGCTTTTGTTGATGCAACACCAATTTCTGGGCCCGCATGGAGATAAATCCCTTGTCCGCATTCTTTTGCAATGGAAGAACCAGTTACATTGACAATTCCTGCGACATTGCATCCTAGTCTTTTGCTTAAACGAATTGCTTCTAAGGTGTCTGCAGTCTCTCCAGACTGTGATACTGCAATGACTAAGTCGGTGTTGTATAACATGGGCTGTCTATAGCGAAATTCAGAGGCATGCTCTACTGTTACTGGAAGATGAGACGTTCTTTCGATAATATATTTCCCTACCAATGATGCGAAGTAACTTGTTCCGCATGCAACGAAAATAATTCTCTTTATATTTTCAGTTTTTATAGATATATTATCAATATGATTGATTTTTCCTCGAAAGCAGTCTAATATTGTTTCTGGCTGTTCGTAAATTTCTTTTAACATAAAATGTTTGAAACCTTGTTTTTGAATAGATTCAATTCCAAAAGGTACAGTTTCTATTTCTGCTTGAACATTAAATCCATTAAAATCTTTTACTTTATAGCCATTTGCATCGATAATGGCCATTTGTTTTTCATTCAAATATATTACATCTTTTGTATATTCTAAAAAAGGAGATGGATCACTTCCAATAAATATTTCATTTGTATTTACTCCTAATACTAATGGAGAGCCTTTTCTTGCGCAGATAATTTGATTATGATCTTTGTGTAGTGCTACGATTCCAAATGCTCCATCTATCTTAGTGAGCATTTTTCTGAAAGCTTCTTCAAAATCTCCTTCATAAAAAAATTGTAATAATTGAGCAATTACTTCGGAATCTGTTTGTGATTGAAAAACATAGTGGTATTTTTCTTGCAATTCTTTTTTTAGTCTAGAATGATTTTCTATTATTCCATTGTGAATAATGGCAATATCTCCATTCATTGAAGTATGAGGATGAGCATTGATGTAGTTAGGTTCACCATGTGTTGCCCATCTAGTGTGTCCAATAATAATATGTCCTTCTTTTCCATTAACTAGAGCTTTAAGATCTTGAATTTTACCTTTTGTTTTTATAACCTCTAGATTATTATTTTTTAAGATTGCAATCCCTGCAGAATCATAGCCTCTATATTCTAATCGTTTTAAACCTTCAAGAACAATTGGAACTCCATTTTTTTCACCAAAGTATGCTGATATTCCACACATATTTCAATTTCATTTTTGTGGTTTTATAATAGTTATGGATTAGAAGAATATTGGAGTGATAAAGACTTCTATAACTCCTGCAATTAAAATTAAAAGTAAATTCTGGAGTTTGTGATATTTATAGAAAATTATGTAAGAAGAAAAGTTTATTAGTTTATATAAATTATGATGAAAGAACAAATGAATAAAGAAAATAATAATTTAGCAATAAAAGATTCAGTTACTGATTTCCTTATTTATACTTCTCCTGATGGAGATATAAAAATTGAAGCCTTTTTACATAATGAAAATGTTTGGCTCACTCAAAAAAAAATGGCTGAATTATTTGGTGTTTCTATTCCAACAATCAATGAGCATTTGAAAAATATTATAGGTTCAAAAGAATTAAATGAAAATTCAGTTATTAGGGAATTCCTAACAACTGCTTCTGACGGAAAAAGATATTCAACAAATTATTATAATCTTGACGCGATTATTTCTGTAGGATACAGGGTTAATTCTAAACAGGCAACTCTTTTTAGAATTTGGGCAACTAAAATTTTGAAAGAATATATTTTAAAAGGTTTTGCTATGGATGATAACCGTTTAAAAAATGGTCACTATTTTGGTCAAGATTATTTTAAAGAATTGCTTGAAAGAGTCCATTCAATTAGGGCAAGTGAAAGAAGAATTTACCAACAGATTACGGATATTTTTGCAGAATGCAGTATTGATTATAATCCTCAATCTGAGATAACAAAAGAATTTTACGCAACAGTTCAGAATAAGTTTCATTTTGCAATTTCAGGACAAACTGCAGCTGAAATTATTTATTCCAAAGCAGATGCTAAAAAAAATAATATGGGACTTTCAACATGGAAAAATGCTCCTAAAGGAAGAATATTAAAATCAGATTCAATTATTGCTAAAAATTACTTAACTATTAATGAGATTAAAAAGTTAGAGAGAACAGTTTCTAGTTTTTTTGATTATATAGAACGAATTATCGAAAATAGAACTGTTATGAAAATGGAAAATTTGGCTGAAAGTGTAAACAAGTTTTTAGCATTTAATGAATTTAAAGTATTGCAAGGAAAAGGAAAAATTTCTTTTGACAATGCTGAAAAAAAAGCATTTAAAGAATATGATGAATTTAATAACCATCAAAACATAGATTCTGACTTTGATAAATTTAGTAGTAAATTATTGAAGAAAG
>CAYHOR010000024.1:5868-8091 GCA_964358235.1 Candidatus Woesearchaeota archaeon | reverse complement strand
CTAACTCTTTCTTTGTCTAAGACTATTCCTTTTACAAGTTCTGTATCTTCTATTCCACCACCTACTTTTTTTTCTAATTTTATACTATCCATATCAATTTTATTATCTTCAATAACTTCTTGCACGGCATCTAATAAAATAGTTGCTAATTTATCTTTTGAAGCGCCATGTTTGCCTATCATAGATGTAACTGCAATTTTTTGTAATGTTGCTTTATCATTAATTGAAATTGACTCAGCCATATTTTTTAGAATCTCTTGAGCTTTTTCACTGGCCATATTATATCCTTTTGTAATAACAGTAGGATGAATATTTTGATCTAGAAGTTTTTCTGCGTTTTTTAATAATTCTCCAGCTAATATTACTGCAGTTGTAGTTCCATCTCCGACTTGTTCATCTTGAGTTTTTGCAACTTCCACTATCATTTTTGCAGCCGGATGTTCAATTTGCATTTCTTTTAATATTGTAACACCATCATTTGTAATTGTAATATCACCAATAGAATCGACGATCATCTTGTCCATTCCTTTTGGACCTAATGTAGTTCTAACTGTTTCTGCTACAATCCTTGCAGCCATAATATTATTTCTTTGTGCTTCTTTTCCCATATATCTTTGAGTATTTTCTGGTAAAATATAAATAGGTTGTTGTTGTGCCATTTTAAGCCTCCTTAATGTAGTTTTCGTCATAAGTAAGAATATATAAGGTTTTGGTATGTAGAAATCTTTTTAAAGGAGTTTAGATTCTGCGAAATAAAATCTTATCATGGAGGGATGTTAAGTGAGATGTGAAGTTGATAAAGAAGAGGATTTAGATCTTGAAGAGTTTGATTCTGAGGACGAGGATTGGGTTGATGAAGATTTTAATGATAAATATGAAGACGAAGAAGCTTTTTAATTTTATTTTTTCTTTGAAGGTTTAAGCTTTTCTATTATTGTTTTATCCGAAATAATTGCAGAGTTTCCAGAGGGATCTTCAATAATAATTTTTACAGGCATTTCTCCCCATTTTACTTTTCTAATTTTCTTCAATAAATTTTTAGCAGTAGTTTTTATTTCATCATCGTCTTCAGCATTATCTCTTTGGTTTTCTATAACTTTTTCAAAACGAGTTATTACTCCTTCAATATTAGAAACATAACCTTCAGATGATGGCCCTGGTGTTACAGACATTTTTAATTGTGGAATCTTTAAAGTAGCTTCAGAAGATTTTACAACTCTTATGTTCATATCTTCTTCTTTTGTTACTTCAAATGTAATTTTACAAGGATCTTTCATTTCTGCAGCTTCTATATCTGATTTATGAAAGTTACATGATGAACAAGACATAGAAAATATGAAAGTTTTTCCAAAGTAAGGAATATCTGTTTCTTCTTCTGCAAGTGTTAGTGTTTTAGCCAAACATACAGGGCATGTCTCACCATTAATTGTTTCAACCATATATAGAAATTATTTTAGAAAGTTTAAAAGCTTTACTAATTTAAAAAAAATAAGAAAATATTTTAATCGTCGGTCATTACTTCATTACTTGGAATTGGTTTTCCAGTATTTCTATCAACTGAAGCAAAGTTTGGAGTTGCTACTAACCAATCTTCTCCGAATCCTGCAATGTCACCATCGATAGCATCACAAGTTTTCTTCAATTTGTTTACAACTCTTTTTAACTCAATAAGATCTTTATCTTTTAGTGGCCTGATGTTAACCAATGCAATTGTATATCCATCTCTCAATGAATCTAAAATGGGTTTTACATCTTGAAATTCTTTGATTATAAATGGCTTAACTAAAACCTTAGATTTCTTTACAGGTTGATTTTCACTATCTATTTCTAAATAGTCTTCGCCGAACTGATCTGGGATGTCTTCTTCTTGACTTGTCCCTAGGATTTTATCTTTGATTCGTAAAAGTGTCTCTTTCATTTTGTTTCCGGAATCCTCCCGATTTTATATTTTCTATTTGAATGTGATTTAAATATATTTCTATCTTGCAGATAGTTAGTTGTAGAATTTATATTGTAGAATTAAATTGTTTCTAGTTGACTAATGATATTCCAAATTTGTGGTCTAACATAATTTGGTATGTTAGGATCATCAGAAAGTTCACTTAATGCTTGTAATGCTTTGTTTGTTCTAATACAAACTTCAATTCCGTTATCCTGAAGAGTATTTATAGTTGATTCAATTTGGAATTTGATATTTTTTGGCATTGAATCATCTTCTAGGAT
>CAYHOR010000024.1:0-5858 GCA_964358235.1 Candidatus Woesearchaeota archaeon | reverse complement strand
GGATCATTTTTAATTCTTCAATTAGGCTTTCCATTTTCGGATTTCATATGACTATCAAGTTCTGTCATAATTTCAGCTTGGATAGTTTTTGCTTTTTCTTCTAAACTTTTTTCTTGTTTTTCTAAACTTTTAATTCTTAAATCTAGAACTTCTTTTCTTTCTTTCATTTCTTTAAACAATTTATCTTTATCTGAAAGAAACATTATTGATCCAGTTATTTTGTATACCGGACCTTTTGTTGATTCAGCTTCTTTTAATGCATTGTCAATTTCTAAAATTTGAGTTTGAAAACCTCTCTTCTGCACTGCAAAATTGTGCATATTTTGCTCATACAATTGTAATTGAGCAATTTTTTCTTGAGTATCTTTTGAAATATCCATTTTTTATATTGCTTTTAATGTTTTAGTCACTGTTCTTTGTTTGTAAAGTATTTTACTTCCACAATATGGACATCTTACTTTTTTCTTCACATAATCACTCTTCACAGATTTTTCACATGTAAAGCATTTGTAATCTACCATTTTTTTATTCCACCTTGTAAGCTTTTCCAGTAAATTTAGAATCGCATTTATTGCATTTAAAAATTCCTGCAGAAAGTCTATCTACTTTTGTTCTTGAACAGTATGGGCATTTTTGAGGTGCTTTTTGTAATTTTTCTACTGCTAGAAATTTTGTCTTTGTTCTTTTTCCATATCTTGCTCCGAAACGAGCAACTGAACCAATCTTTTTTGCCATTTTTTCCCTTGATAGATTAAGATTTGTTTTTCTAAGGTATTTAAATCTTTTGTTTAAATGAGACTGCTCGGATTTGAACCGAGGTCGTCGGGTCCCAAACCCGAAAGGATACCAAGCTACCCCACAGTAAAATGTTATCTTTTGGATAATCCCATCCTGAAGAGTATGGATGTTCAGCCTCAGTTATTTAATCCATTTTATCTTATTTATAAACTTTTTGTTATCTCTAGTCAAAATTCTAAATTTTAGTTGTTTTGTAATAATCAGATCTTTTCTTATATTTCCTGTAGTTATAGTAGTTTTTCCAGTTTCAATATTGAATTGTTTTAACATATCTTTTAAATCATTAATAAAATTTAGTCCATTTTCTAATTTATTTTTTGATTTATTAATATTAAATTGTATTCTTGGATTTTTTCGTTTTTCTTTATTACAACCTTCACAAAAATAGGCAATTTTTAGATATTCTTTAGAAAGATTTTTATTATTTTTTATCCAATTTGGGACTCGAAATTCTGTTAATGTTTTATTTCCTTCTGGAGTTCCTAATTTTTGGAGATATTTTGAAATTTGAGTATTAAAAAATCTTAATTTATAATTCTTATTTCCATAACAATAGTTATTTTTTTCTAATCTTTTTGAAATTAAATTGAATAATTCTTTTACTTCTTTTTGAAATTCATTTAATGTATTTATATTATTAGAAGACAAGTAAAATCCACTTAAATCTTTGTAAAGATGTCCATCAAAAGTTAGATAACTAACTATTCTAACTAATTTCAAATTGTTTTCTTTTGTTGGAACCATTTTAAGAATAAGAATTATAAGTTTACAGAATATATTATTTATAAATTTTGTGACAATATTTTTGAAAAATTTTCAATAAGTAAAAAAAATTATTTTTTGGCAGGTGCTTTTGCCGGAGCTTTTCCAGCAGGTGCAGTTTTACCAGCAACGGCAGGAGCAGCTTTTGCATCACCAGCAGGTGCAGTAGCAGGAGCAGCTTTTTTAGCAGATGCTGCAGCTTCTTTTTCTTTCTTAGCAGTTTCCATTTTTGCTAATTCACCAGCAAATTTCTTTTGGAATGCCGATAACTGTTCTGTTAATTGATTTCTTTTTTCAGAACTTACATCTATTTTTTCAGATTGAATAATTTTATCGTAAACACCATTATCAATTTCAGGATTAATTTCTTTAGCAGGTTTACCCTCGACTAAAACACCCATAGCATTGCATGAACCCACTATAGTTTTTACTGCAGCTTTTAAATCTTTAGCTGTTAATGAATCTTGTTTCATTTTTGCGATTTTAATAACATCTTCAATAGCTAAGTTTCCAATTTTTAATTTGTTTGGAATTCCTGAACCCATTTTTGCGCCAAGTTCTTTTTGAATCAAACCTGAAGCAGGTGGAGTTCCTACAAAAATTTCGAAAGCTTTAGTTTCAGAATCGACTATAACTTTAACAGGCACTTTCATACCAGTGAATGCAGCAGTTTTTTTGTTAATCTCAGCAATTACTTGACCAATGTTTACTTTCAAAGGACCTAATGCTGGACCCAAAGGTGGAGCTGCTGATGCTTTGCCACCATCAACCAATGCGTCAACTGTTTCTTTTGCCATGTGTCTTTGAGAAAAACTGGGGCTTTAAAAGGTTTTTGGTAGAGTTTATTAATAAGTTTAATTCTGAAAAAATTATGGATGAAGACTTATTAATAGAAATTGCTAGAAAAATAGATTTTGGTGATGAAAATGATTTACTAGTTAAAAGTCATCGAGATGAACCTGAAGTTATAAATTTATTTGCAAATTTATCTAAAGTTGAACCTTTTTGTCGTTATAGTACTCGGGTTTTAGAAACTATATTAGATAATACTCTTGCAGTTCAATTAGAGAATAGATGTAAATGTGGATGTCCATTTTGTGGATTTACTTTTAATCCTACAAAAGGTGAATATAAACAATTTCCTGTCGAAGTTTTAAGAACTTTAAGTAAAAAAGAATTAGGCTCCTTGAAATATTTATATTTACAATCTGATCCTTTTAGCTATGAAATGCCTATTTTTGAAGAAAGTAATGAGTTGTATCATTATCCTGAAATTCATAAAATATTTAGAAGAAATTTACATATTGTAACTTCTGTTCCAATCGGGAGAGAAGAAATTGTTATGCAAGCTATAAATGCAGGAATGAATTTAATAATTAGTTTAAGTGATCATAATAGAGAAAGATTACAAAAGTATAATTTTCCTAAAAAATTTGCTAAAGAAATTGAGATTATTAGAGCTGGTAAAGCTTATCAAAATTATCCTCTGGCTCCATTTAAACGTTATGGCATTTTAGGAACTAATGACTGTGGAGTTTTAATAACTCCTTATGGAATATTTAATTTTATTACTGATTTTATAAATGAAATTGATGACTTTGATGGTTTGCATTTGATTCCTATATCTTCGAAGTTTTACGATTATTTTCCTAAAGAAATACCTTTGAAAGAAATTGGAAAATATGGAATAATTAAAAGAAATGATTTTACGGGTTCAGGAATAGAAATAATCAATCCAACAATAAATATTTCTAGAAAATATAGATTTAACTTAAATAATTACTATGAAAGAATTTTTGTAAGTATTACATAGATCTTAATTTTTTAATTCTATCATCTATAGGTGGATGTGTACTAAATAAATTACTAAAAAAACTTTTAGCTTTCAATGGCGAAGCAATGAATAAATGAGCAGTAGCCTTATCAGCTTTTTTTAATTCTGATTTTTCTGAAATCTTTTCTAAAGCACTTGCTAATCCTTCTGGATTTCTAGTTAATAATGCCCCATTAGCGTCTGCTAAATATTCTCTTTTTCTACTTATAGCTAATTTCATTAGTTCTGCAATAAATGGAGCTAATACTGCCAAGATAATCCCTACAACAATTATAATTATTGTAAAATTATTATTTTCTCTATCTCTGTCTGAGAATAAAAATGATCTTAAAATAATGTGACTCAATAGAATAGTCATACCTATCATTACAACTGAAAAAAGCATTATTCTTATATCATAATTTTTTATGTGAGACATTTCGTGAGCTACTACACCTTCAAGTTCTTGTCGATTTAATTTTTTTAACAATCCTGTTGTTACAGTTATAGAAGCATTTTTCGGATCTTTTCCAGTTGCAAATGCATTCAATGATTCATCATCGATAACGTAAGTTTTGGGTATTGGAATTGCTGCAGCTATTGATAAACCTTCGATTGTATGAAACAAATGGGGATATTCAGCTTTAGTTACTTCTCTTGCGCCTGTAGCTTTAAGAATTATATTTGAACCTTCAATCCAAGCAATTATAGAATAGATTACTGCTGCAATTGTAAATACTATGAATCCAAGAATATAACTTCCGTATAACCAACCTAAAAAAATCCCCAATGAAGAAATAAAAATTATAAAAATAAATATTATAATGTAAGATTTAGTTTTATTCCAACTGACTTGATCGTAGATATTCATATTAGAATTGAACTTTTACGTTCTTTCTTTCTTCTTTATCTGTTTCAAATAATTGTCTTTTTGTAAACTTAAACATATTTGCAAAGATATTGTTTGGGAAAGTTTCGATTTTTGTGTTGAATTCCATAACTGTATCGTTGTAAAGTTGTCTTGCATATGCAATTTTACTTTCAGTTCCTGCTAATTCTTCTTGTAATTGCAAGAAATTTTGATTAGCTTTCAAATCAGGATAACTTTCTGAAACTGCAAATAAACTTTTTAATGTTTCATTCAAATGATTGTCTGCTTTAGCTTTATCTTCTACTGTTTTTGCACTCAAAAATTCTGTTCTAGCTTTTGTTACAGTTGAAAGAACTTCTTTTTCATGTTTAGCATAACCTTTTACTGTTTCAATTAAATTAGGAATTAAATCAAATCTTCTTTTTAATTGGACGTCAATTTGAGCCCAAGAATTATCAACTTGATTTTTTAATCTGATTACACTATTATATAAAAAGATACCACCTAAAATTACTACACCTACTGTTATTCCAATTATTAATCCTATCATAATGATTCCTCCTCTGTTTGACTATCTCTTCTAATTACTTTAACTGAATCCAATTTTAAAGTCAATGGAATTGGAATAGCTGTTTCAAGTAATTCTAAGACTACTTCTTCTTTTTGAGTATCAATTCTTACAACTTTTGCTTGTTCATGTTTGAATGGACCAGTAATAATTTCAACGATATCATTCTTTTGAATGTTAACTTTGATTTTTACTTGTTCCAGCATAGGTTCAATTTCTGAGTAATTTACTGTTTTTGGTAAAAGACCTTTTGCGTAAGGAATTCCTACGAAACATTCTTCTACTGATTCTTTATCTTTTGCTTCAATAAAAACATAACCTCTCATACCGTGAGCTTTAATTATTGAATATACTTCTAATTTTTTTTTTTGAACATTAGATGTGACAAAATCTACAACTTGATCTTCTCGGTTTGCAGTTGTTCTTAGTACAAATATTTGTGTTTCCATTTTTTAAATACCTAACAATGAGCCTGAAATTGAGATAATAAAGCCCAATGCTCCTATGATTAATATTCCTAGACCTGTAATCTTAACTAGACTTTTATATTCTTCTTTACCTGGCTTTTTTGTTATCTGAAGAACACGTATGCATTCTTTGATGAAACTTTTTAATTTAATCCAGTACTGACTAAGTCTTTCTTTCATGGGCTAAAAATAAGAAATCTTATATTTAAAGGTTTTGGTTGGGTTTATTGAAAGATTTTCTTAAAAATTTCTAGTAAAGCGCAAAAGTTTCAGTTTTTCTATGTAAAGATTTATTAATCGATTAAAGACATTTCTCCTTATGGAACAAAACAAATCTCTCATTGTATTTCAAGACAAATCCATTAGAAGAACTTGGTATAATAATGAATGGTGGTTTTTAATAGAAGATGTTATTCAAGTTTTAATAGATTCTAATGATCCTAAGAGTTACATTAGTAAAATGAAAATCAGAGATGAAGAACTTTCAAAAGGGTGGGGACAAATTGTCCGTACCCTTCCAATAATTACTTCTGGTGGGGCTCAAAATATGAATTGTGCTAATACTGAAGGTGTTTTCAG
>CAYHOR010000023.1:0-8124 GCA_964358235.1 Candidatus Woesearchaeota archaeon | reverse complement strand
CATCACGTGAAACAACAGAAGAAATAGTCTCAATAAAAGAAGATAAAGAAACAGGACTGTTATTTCCTAAATTGTAAATCCCATTGTGACCCATAGAAGCAATAATACCATCAACAATGTCCGAAATAAAAGTATAATCTCTTTTGCTAGAACCATCACCATATCTGTCAATAGACTCACCATTCATAATTCTCTTAGTAAACATATAAGGAGCCATGTCAGGACGCCCCCTAGGCCCATATACAGTAAAAAATCTTAAACAAGCAATATTCATCCCATATAAATTGTGATAACAAGAAGCTAATAACTCCCCAGTTCGCTTAGAAACCGCATAAGGGCTAATCATATTGGAAACATCATCCTCTTCACAAAAAGGGATTTTAGTATTAGCACCATATACACTTGAAGATGAAGCAGATACGATATCTCTAATCTTAAACTCTTTACACAATTCAAATATATTAGTAGTACCGTGAACGTTAACATCCATATACAACTGAGGATCTTTGATAGACGGTCTAACACCAGCACGTGCAGCTAAATGTATAACCCTATCAAATCGTTCTTTTTCAAATATCTCACGCATTTTTGATAGTTCTAGTATATCACATTCATATAAAGTAAAATTAGGATTAGTTAAAGCACTAGAAATATTATTTCGTTTAACCTTAGGATCATAATAGTCATTAAAGTTATCAACAACTACAACTGAATCCGTTAAAAGTAACCTATCAGCAACATGACTGCCAATAAATCCAGCTCCGCCTGTAACCAAGTATTTCATATGTAAAAAATCAATAAAACACTTATATAAACCTTTCGCTACTGAAAAGGAATACTCAAAATTTCCAATCTTCAGCTCTAAACAACTCAACAATATCAATAGATTCAATATCCATTTTGCTACAAACATAAGGAATTTTAACCTTACTTCCACGAAGTTTTTCTTCAGTTACAACTATTCTTTTTACTTTAATCAAAGTCACTTGTGAAGTTATAGCCAAAGCAATAACCCAAGGATCAGCAGAATGTTTAGCATCAACATTAATCAATGCAGGATATTCTTTCAATATTCGCTTAACAATCTCAATTTGCTCAGAGGTTGGATTTTTAAACAATTTCTTTTGTTCTTTTCCCCATTTAGCTAAATTATCATCATATCCTTGAATTTCATTCAAAACTTCTTTTGGAGCTATAAGTCGATCATTTTTTATTAATTCATTAATATTTTTCCAAACACTTATGTAAACATCCATAGCGTTATGCTTGTTCAACTCCATTAACGAAGAACTATCGATAATATAAATATCCTTTATCATTTTCTCGCCTTCGAAAGAATTTTATCAAAATTCCGGGATTTTACAGAAAGATAATTTAAGGCATCAGTATAAGTTATATTTGATTTATCATAATTATTTGCAACTAAAGAAACAAACTTATTACCAACTTCAGAAATGCATTTTTTTGTAGGTGACATTCCTACTTTTGAAGTCCCTTTTTTTATTAAAATCGTTTCCTTACTAAACATTCTTAAAATATTCTCATAGTCTCTTTTTTCAATATAACCTAATTTTAACATATTTAGAAGAAGCATAGCTTTGCTTACTTTATATTTATTAGAAAAATATTTTAAAGTTTCTTTATCCGTAAGATTCTCTTTTTTTGCATCAAAAATAGCCTTCGCAATTTCTTTAGGCAACAAAAATGTTGAAGAAAATTCATTACACCATTTTTCTATTTCATTTTGAGATACATTTGTTGCATCTGGAAGATCAATAACAGATTCTCCTAATAGTATATGACCTAATTCATGCATTAAAGAAAAAATCCTAGCTTCAATATTATCCTTAGTATTAACTACAATAACATTAGGAGATTCATCTACAAAAACAAACCCTCTAGCATCATCAATAGGCATTGAAAATTGAAATAAGTAGATATTATTATCTTCTAAAATATCTCTTAAATAATTGAACATTTCATAAGGATTTTTGAATTTCTTTTGCTGCTCAATTGTAAAATTAAACTTTTTTCTAAACTGTATAGCAATGACTTCAGGATCATCATTAATTCTAAAATGTTCTAAACTAGATTTTCGTTCATAATTTATATTTATTGATAATTCTCTGCTTATTTCCTGTAATTTTCTAGCTTTTCTAATAACTAATAGAGTCTTTTTATCAAATTGATTTACTTTGTTAGATAACATCCTATAATCTTTTGGTTTAGGTTTTTCAGGTAATGGTTTAGACAATAAAAAAGAAGCTACAGGTCTTTTAAAAATGTTAGATAACTCTTCTAATTGTCTAAAAGAAAGTTGTTTCTCTCCAGATTCAATTTTTTCAATAATCTTAACACTAGTTTTAAGTTTCTTTGCAATATCCTCTTTAGACCAGCCAGAACTATCTAAAAGCCATTTAAAAACTAAAGGTTCTACATTTACAAGAATAGCTTTTTCCTCTTTCATTTATATTAACACTATGCATCTTTAAATTAATAAAGCTTTACTAAGATTTTTCGAAAATCTTTCAGTTAAAAGCTTCTTGAAAATCTTACATTTCTGATATTGCAAAACAAACTATTACTTATTTACTCATACAAAGTAAAATTAGGGTTTGTTAAAGCACTAGAAATATTATTTCGTTTAACTCTAGGATCATACTACAACTGAATCTGTTAATAGCAACCTGTCAGTAACATGGCTTCCAATAAACCCAGCTCCGCCTGTAACTAAGTATTAAAATCAATAAAAGGAATACTAAATTTTGTCAAATAAATTTTTAATTGTAATTCTTGGCTCATAATAATCTTATATTTATTTAAATATTTTTAAAATTTAAAACAACAATTATTAAAAACTTAAAGACTATTGCAGTTTAAATGAATGATGTAAACTTTGTCTCTGCTGATGAACTTCCAATTATTGATGAAGAAATATTAAATAAATATTATATGGTGAAAAAACAGCTTTCAATCCTGCTCAAAGAGGAAGATATTCTCAAAGAACATATAAAAAAAGCAATGTCCTATTCAAAAATTAATCACTTGTCAATAGAAAAAATGGACTTTTTTTGTAAGACTTTGGAGCGCATTTCATATCCAAAAGACAAAGTTGAATTATATGTTCCATCTGAGATAAAAGATTTAATCAGATTAAAAAAAGAAGTTGTGGTTTTGGTTACAAAGGAAAAAAAGGGATAAGATTGTTTGCTTTTGCAAAGGAAATGTTAGATCAAGAAGAATATGTGTAGCAATTATTATTCCAACCCAAGTTTGACACTTTTTCATAATTTCTGGCACTTCCTCATAAGAAAAATCAAATTTAGGCTCTTCTCATATTTAGAAATGTTACATAATATGTATCAATTTGTCCATTAAATGATACAATATTTGTATCACTTTAGAAAGATTTATATATTACTTTAACTACTTAAATAGTATGGATAGAGAAAAATTATACGAAATTATTTTTGATCAACAAAAAGACTTTCATAAACTAGACGGAATAATACAAAGAGATGCCGAAGAAACAGTAACAAAATTATTGAAAACAAAAATGCCGCTTATTATTACAGGCGTTCGAAGATGTGGCAAGTCAACTTTATTGAAATTAATAAAAGAAAAGCTTAAACTACATGATAATGCAGTATTGTATATTAATTTTAACGATGAAAGACTCATAAATTTTTCAATAGAAGATTTTCAAAAAATATTAGACTATATTTCAGAAAAAAATTATTCTAAAAACACATTTATATTTCTCGATGAAATTCAAGAAACCTCAAATTGGGAAAAGTGGGTTGATAGAATAAAAGATAATTATCAATTAATAATAACAGGATCAAATTCTAAATTATTAAGTTCTGAATTGTCAACAATATTAACTGGAAGGGCGCTAAGCATTAAGTTATATCCATTTAGCTTCAAAGAATATCTTGACGCTAAAAAAATAACAACAACTTCATGGAAATTAGACTTGGAGATTCAAAGCAAAATACGAAAAGAAATTAAAGAATATTTGGAGTTTGGAGGATTTCCTAAAAGAGTATTAACTAATGAGAATGTAATACTTGCTGAATTGTATCAAAATATAGTCTACAAAGATATACTATTACGATTTGGAAATAAACAAACAAAAAATATTAAAGAACTTCTGCACTACATACTATCGAATATTTCTAAACAAATAAGTACAAGAACATTATCAGACATATCGAAAATAAAGAATCTTGCTACAATAAAAAAAATAATTGACACAACAGAAGAAGCATTTTTGATATACACAATAACAAAATATGATTATTCAATTAAAAAACAAATAATAAACCCTAAAAAAGTGTATTGTGTAGATAATGGGATTACAACTACTAATGGATTTAGATTTTCTGAAAATAAAGGACAATTGCTTAAAAATGCTGTGTTTTTAGAATTAAAACGCAGAGATAAAGATATTTATTATTTTTCAGATAAGCAAGAATGTGATTTTGTATTGAATGATAAAACAAAAATAACAGATGCAATTCAAGTATGTTATGACTTAAACGAAAATAATAAATATAGAGAATTAAACGGACTTCTAGAAGCAATGAATAAGTTCAACTTGAAAACAGGTTTAATAATAACTTTTGATCAAGAGAATGTTATTTCAGTTGATAAACAGAAAATCCATGTAATTCCTGTATGGAAATGGTTGCTTGAAGAGTAAATCACTGTAAATTATAACCTAAATTCCCTCTTTTGATTTTAGGATCATAATAATCATTAAAATTATCTACTACAACAACTGAATCAGTTTCAAGTAGTCTATCAGTGACATGGCTTCCAATAAACCCAGCTCCACCTGTAACTAAGTATTAAAATCAATAAAAGGAATACTAAGAGTTGAAAAATATTATTATGTTAATACTTATTTCATCAATATTTCTTCACATTTATCCAAAAAATTTTTTGCATCAACCTTAACTCTAATAGCAATATTCTTTGTAGTCTGTTTTGTAATACTATACTGAGCAATTTCTCTATCTTTACGTGCTTCTGAAAGTTCTTCAATCTCTTCTTTTTTTATTGATGCATGTTTAAGCAGATGTAAATCTTCTTTACTTAACAAATCTTTCTTCAAGTAAAATTTCTCCAAAGCAACAATGGTTGCAGTATGATTCTTGCTTTTATATCCTATTTTTGCAAGAAGAGCCAAAGCTGAAGAATACATTGCATAATATCCAGATATAACAATCCATTCATCAGCATTATAAGAATTTGGAATTTTTAGAATCTCTCTAACTTTAGGATTATCATTAATCTCTGAAAGTATGTTCAAAGTAATCATATTCTTTCTGGATTTATCTAAAAATCTATTAGACAGCAATCTAAATGAATTATCTTTTACGATTAATTCTCTTTTTTCAAACCAACTAAAGTCTTTCATTATTATACATCCAAAAATAAAACCAATCTATACCATTAAATACCAAAGCATTTTGCTTTAAATCAGCCCATAATTCCTTATTTTCTATTTGAATCTTAGTAAATTCTTTATTTGGAATATATATTCCAGAAATATTCAAACCATATTCATAAATTAGACCTTGAATAGTTTTTTTAATATCTTGTGAATCTGAAACTATAATTAAATCAATATCACTAGACTTAGTCTCCTTTCCCTTAGAATAACTCCCAAAAACAATAACCATTCCTAAAGTAGTTTCTAATTTTTTTAAGGCTTTAGATACAATAAAATGTTTATTACTAAAAGTAATTATTCTTTCAACCATATAATGCGAAAAAGCTAATTTTGAATAGCTATTGTTAAAATCTAAAGTATAAACCAAAGTTTTACCTATATATTTTTCTGAAATTAATTTTCTTTTAACAAGCATTTTTAGAGAATTATAAACTCTTTCATAAGAATATCCCGATCTCTTCTTAATTAATTGAATAGTTATTTCTTCACCTTCAGGAAAGAAACATCTTAAAATAATATCTTCTACATTACTGAGTTCGTTCGTCCAATATTTCAAATTATTTTTTTTCATAGTTAAACTCTTGATTTATCAATAATATTATTGATTTATCAATATATAAACATTCCTATTAAACATATATAATTGAGGTTTATAAAGTTTAACAGTAAATTTCCGAAAATCTTACAGTTTTGATAGTGCAAAAACAAATTAAATCTCACATTTCTTTTTTAAACTCGGATAAATCTTTTTAGTAAACTTTACAACCTTAACAGCATATTCTCCTTCAAGTATAGTTCCATAATACACAATTCCATTTCTAAAAAATCTCATCTGATCCAAAAATTTTATATCATTTTCTAAAAAATTAATTTTACTTAAATATGAAACTTCAGCTTCATGGGCTCCATTACCAGAAGCATTATAACCATCTAAAAGCATTTTTGCTCTAATAATTTCCATTAAAACATCATAACAAATTTTTAAAAAAAGATTAGCATTATCATTATTAATTCCTAATTTTTCTTCCAGAATTAACAAATTATTATAACTTTTACCTGATTCTATAAGTAAGAATTTAGCACGAGATTTGTCTGGAGTATGCATTTTAACTATTCTATTTTCAATAAATTCCTCAAATGACTTCAAAGTTCAACTCCTCCAGCAATAATAAATCCATTGCATAAATTTTCTTTAAGATGCTTGTGAATTTTATTCCAAGAATCATAATAATTTATATTAATAATTCTTTCAAACAATTGATTATATTTTTCAATGTTAACATCTTTCTTCTTTCTTCCAATTATAGCAATATCAATATCTGAATCAATATTATCTTCACCACGAGAATAACTCCCAAAAATTATTATTGTAGCTCCTGCAAATTCAGATTCAATAAAATCTACAAAACCAGATTCATATATTTGTTTAAAATTATCCACTCTTTTCATTTGTATTACCTTATGATTATCACGATTTAATTTAATAGACCATCTTTTAGATTCTTTATCTTGATCTAAATTAACTAATCCTTCTTTTTCTAAGACTGGAAGAGCTTTCATAACTGCTGGTTGAGAAACTCCTAATATTTTTGCAATACCTCTCTGATTTAATGATATTCCCACCTTAATGAATAATAATCTTAGTATTTCTTGCTGAAGATTTGTTAACTTTAATTTATATATCTTTACCATAGTTAATAACTATTAACTTTAGTTTATATACTTTTCTATATCCATCTAAAATTGTTAATATTATCAGGATAATATACTAATATTATTGTGTTAATATTAGATATGAATATACTTTTTTGCTCCTTTAGGCATATCGTTTTCTTGACCTCAGGAAAATGATCTAAAATATAATTTCCAGAGGTTTTACAAGCTTCTTTAGCTTTTTCAATAACATTAACTTTTTTACTATAACATAACAATTTTTGTAAATTCCTAGCAAACCAAAATTTATCAATAATAAATATTAACAATAATTTTTCCTAAAAGGTTCTAAGTAATACTCTTTCTTTTTTCTTTTTCAGTTTTATCAAAATAGTTTTCTTTACTAACAACTTGTTTCTTGGTCTTCTTCTCCAAATCCAACCGGGCAATCCTGGCAACATTTCCACCATCTTTTGAAACTTTTTTATGTTCATCAATAGTTTGAGGATTTTTCACTTTCTCAAGTTCTGATGTAGAAGCCTCACCCAACATTGTAAATATTAATTCTAAATCGTTCATATGATCTCTAAGGTTTTCTTTATTTAATCCTTTTAATTCCTTATATTCATTTGGAGTTATTCCAAAAGTAGCCTTGGAGATTTCAGCAGTTAAAATAGAAAATTCTTTTTCAGTTTGAACATTTCGTTTTTTCCATTCATCAGTTAATTCATCTCTTACTGCAATTCCTCTAACTCTTTTTTCAATCCAATCCTCAGAATAACCTTTTTCTTTATACAATTCTTTCATCCTTTTTTGTGCCAATTCTGGGTTTTCAATTTCTTGGATTCTTTCATAACCAACTTTTGCCAGCCATAATTTGAAAGGTTCAGCTTTAGGTGATGGTATAGATTGAATTATACGAAATATGCCTTCTGTGTTTGCACAATCTGTCTCTCTTAATTTGTTATCCTCAGCTATTAATTTCAACTGTCGACAAATTGTCGATAGTT
>CAYHOR010000022.1:0-8169 GCA_964358235.1 Candidatus Woesearchaeota archaeon | reverse complement strand
TTTCGTTAAAGAAGTAATTATTAGATAATTCTAAATCTCCTGATAAATTTAAAGTTGAAATAATTGGATAATATAAAGTTGCATTTTGTAAAAAGTAATTATTATTTGGAATTTCTAAGAAAGTATTATTGACTGTTAAGTTAATATCTTCTAATACTAAACTGGCACCATTTGAAATAGATAGATTATCAATTACTGGAAGATTCAAGAATGAACTATTAATATAAGTAAAACGTCTAGCAGTTAAATTTTGGTTTGCAACAATAATTTCTCCATAATCCTGATTATTACCTTTTAGATAAATTGTTCCTGCACCACCATTATCATTTGTTGATGTTGTTCCTCCTTTAACACTAATTGTTCCAATGAAATTATTAGTATTATAATAAATTGCAATTCTTCCACCACCACCAGCAAGACTTGGATCTACAGTTTGACCATTTCTACCACCTTCTGCAGCAATAATACCTGAACCGTTTAATTGGTTTGTAATTAGATAAACACTTCCACCAGAACCAGCACCATTATTTGAGCCAGCAGAAAGTAATGATGCATTTGAATCTAATAGACCATTAACAGTAATGTAACTACTTGCGTTAATGAATACTGCACCACCACCAACTCCTGATAATCTAGTTGCACTTCCTCCACCACTTCCCATCATTAATGGATGAGTAATACTACCATATAGTCTATTAATTATTGTTGAACCTCCTTGACCACCATAACTACCAGCTGATGTTGTAGATATAGAACTTGGGCCTTGTCTTGCAAGATAACCCATATTTCTAGTTGTTAATATACCTCCAGTATTAATTTGTAAAATTTCAGTAGTAATGTTAATAGTAGTATTACCTGCTGCCGTGGAGTTCAATAATAATTTACCAGTACTTGTAATTGTAATGTTACCACAAATCATTGTTGCATTACCCCAAACTAATGTTGTACTTAATGTGAGATTACCTGTAGTATCTGGACAATTTGCATAATCTAATACATGGACATAATCTTCACCTGCCAATGAAGTGAACATAATTTCAGGAACATTTGCTACACTTTCATTGATTTCTATTGATTCATTCATAGAAGTAATATTAATAAAATCATTAACTACAAAACCAGTATAATTTGTAATAAAAATTAATAATATTATTGCAGCAATTAATATTAACCATTTGTAAGGATTTCTTTTTGTTTCTAATTTTTTTAATTGAGAATTATAATAGTCAATGCATTCATCATAATATTCAATCCATTGTTCAACAGATCTTCCTTTTAATACGCGTGCATAATTATTTTTATATTCTTCATAGGAAATATTTTTTGATTTGTAAGAATTATCTAATTCTTTTTTATAAGAAATTATTGATTGTTTTAATTTCTTTGCAGAGTTTAGATTATCAACTATTGAAAGCTTCCTAAGTTCTGATTTTCTTAGTTTATTATTTGTTTTCATATTTCCTTCTAGCTCTTGTATAAGTTGTCCAGATTGTTCTATCGTTTCTATTCAATAAAACTGCAATTTCATGCAAAGAGTTGGTTGCGTGTAAATGCAAAACCAAATTTTCTAATGGAGATAAGGATTTAGAAAAAATGTCTAATGGTACGCAGATAGAATTTGAAACTACTTTTAACTTAGAAGGAAATTTCTTAACTGCGCTATGGTAAGCGTGCCAAATGTTTTTTTCGTCTCGATTTAAAATTTCTGAAATCTTGTGCAGAGAATATCCTTTGTTTTCTTTAAGATATTTGACTACACTTTCAAGAATGGTGAGTTTTTTATTAATTATGGATAATGGAAATTTATCGTCTAACAAAGCAAGAACTTCGGTTAATTTTAATTGTAAATTAGAAGTAGGATATATTTGTTTCAATTGAGCAAGAATTTCAAGAGAAGATGGATTAGAAGAATTATTACTATTAACTATATTTTTTATCATAAGCTAGTTAGTATATTGTAAGTATTTATTTATAAATATAACTATTTATTACGTATATTGTAAGGTTTAGAAGATTTTCTAAAAAAAGATAATTAGTATATTGTAAGTATTTATTTATAAATATAACTATTTATTACGTATAATGTAAGTATTAAAAATTTAAGTTATAAAAAATTAAAAAAATTATTTCTTTTTGGATCTTTTTTTTGGTTTAAATTTAAGATATAAGCCTATTCCTAAAATTATTAATATTCCTAGGATTCCAAGTATCCAAACTAAATAATTATTATCTTCATTTTCTCCTGCTTTAAACTTTGTAGTACTAGTTGAGTACATATCTGCAACTGCTGGACTTAAGATTAAAAATTCTCCAGAACCTAAATTTTGTTGAATAGTAGTTATTGAGGATTTGATATTTTTTTTAGTAATAGAACTTGTTGACCAACTATTTGTTAATGGTATGAATGATGAAGTTGTTGAAAGATAACTTTTAAATTGATCTTGAGTCATTGTAGTAATTCCATTAGAGTCCATTATTACTATTTCATCTTCATCCATTGATTCCATAGTTTTTATCAAACTTGAAAAATCTGTTTCTGAATATGTCCCATCAGAATTTAGCATTACCATTGTTCCAAATTCATCTTCATCCATTGATTCCATTTTTTCAATGTTAGGTTGAATTGTTGCTCCAATAACAGAATTTATTAAAATCAAACTAATCATAAGTATTATTAAATTTATTTTCATTAAATCCTCTCTTTATATTATTTAGTTAATGGATTTATAAATTTTTTAGGAATGTTTAATAAGTTTTGAATATTTTTTTACTAAATGGAACATATTGCTATAATGAATAAGTCGTGGAAATTAATAGATAAAATTCTTGCTGGTGAAAAGACTATTGAATCAAGATGGTATAAAATGAAACGTGCACCTTGGAATATTGTTAAATCAGGAGATATTATTTATTTTAAAGATGCAGGAGATTTAGTCAGTGCAAGGGCTGTTGTTGATAAAGTTTTACAGATTGAAATAAATGATACAATTTTAGAAAAAATATTAGATAAATATTCTAGTAGCATATGTTTTAGAGATACTAAAGATAATGTGTTTAATTGGGCTAAAGATAAAAAATATTGTATTTTAATGTTTTTAAAGTTTCCAGAAAAAATTGAAAAATTTGAGATTGATAAAACTGGATATGGTATTGGTTGTGCTTGGATAAGTGTAGATAGTGTTGATAGTTTAAGAAAGAAAAATATATAAATTAGCTTGAGATTGTAAGTTTATGAATTTTAAGAATGCAACATTATGGGGAATATTATTATGGATATTTATTTTTGTTGAAGTTTCAATCTTAATGTTTACACCTTTCATTGCATCTAGAATTTGGTTATATTATATTTTATATTATTTAATTTTAGCTTTATTATTTGGTTATTGTGCTTATAGTTATTTTAAAATTCAGAAAAAAAGCAATTGGAAAGAAGGGTTATATTTAGGATTATGGTTTATTTTAATTGGTTCTGTATTAGATCTAATGATTACTGTTCCATTATTTGTAAAAGATTTTTCATTTTTTTATGATCCATTGTTATTGGTTGGGTTTGTCGAGAATTTATTTATTTGTATGATTGTTGGACATTATTTGAATAAGAAGAAATAAATTAAATTAATCATTGAACTTTTAAAATCATCTCGTATGCAATTCTAGCTAGTGAAATCTATGTTAAATAATCCTTAAAATTTCTTTTTTGTTTATTGTTATTTTTATCATATTTGAAATATTTTCAGGAATTAGTTTTACTTATTATCAATTAACTTTTTATTATTTAGATGTAAATAATTTTTATTGGAAATAAGAGACTTTTTTATTTTCTTTTCTAGTTCTTTTCTGGTATTCTTTGCAATGTCACCGCCTTCTTTGGCAGTATGTTTTAATTCTTCAAAACCTTTAGCTTCTTTAGCAATAGTAATATCTGTTGTTGCTTTTTCTCCAATCATTGTTAGTATTAATTCCCAATCAGTCATATGATCTCTTAAGTTTTGATTATTTAGTCCTTTGAATTCTTTATATTCTTTTACAGTTTTTCCAAAAGTAGCTTTAGAAATTTCATTAGTTAATATAGAAAAATCTTTTTCTTCAGTAACTTCTCTGTTTTTCCATTCATCAGTCAACTCTTGCCTAATGGCTATTCCTCTTAATCTTTTTTCTATCCATTCTTTTGGATAGCCTTTCATTTCATAATATTCTTTAGCTCTATTCTGAGCCAATTCAGGATCTTCAATTTCTTGTATTCTTTCATATCCAACTTTTGCCAGCCACATTTTAAATGGTTCAGCTTTAGGAGATGGTATAGATTGTATAATACGAAATATGCCTTCTGTGTTAGCACAATCTGTTTCTCTTAATTTTCCATCTTCTGCTATTAATTTCAATTGGTTACAAATTGTAACCACTTCATTTCCTTCTTCTTTTAATCTAAATTTAGTGACTTTCCAGTAATTTCTGCTATCTTCATTATCCATTAAAGCTCCAATTACATCAACTACTGAGAACCACCACTCATTATTATACCAAGTTCTTCTAATCTTTTTATCTTGAAACACAACTAAAGATTTCTTTTCATCCATAAAAATAACATTCAAAATCGTCTTAATAAACCTTTCCTAGAAAAAACTGAAAGTTTTACGCTTTGCTTAAAAGATTTAAGAAAATCTTTCAAAAATTCAAGAGAAAATGTTTTAAGATAAAATCCTTAAATTATTAATATAAGAACAAAATTCAAATATTGGTTTTGGAATAATATGAACTCTAGAAACCTTTAAATAGTAAGAATTTTCTACTTTAAGCTATCAGATGGGTGGAATTGTGAAAGCAACGCCACGCCGGAGAAATACAATTAATTCTCCTAACATCTTTAAACAAAAATGGCAAAGCTATATTCAAGAAACAAAGGTAAAGCAGGCAGTCATAAGCCTGTAGACAAGACTGTTCCATCTTGGGTGAGTTATAAACCTGCAGAGATTGAACAGTTGATTGTCAAATTGGCGAAACAAGAGAAAACTTCAAGTCAGATTGGATTAATATTAAGAGATTCTTATGGTATTCCTTCTGTAAAAGCAATCTTGGGTAAAAACATTGTTGATGTTTTAAAAGAAAAAAAGTTATCAAAAAAATTACCTGAAGATTTGATTGCTTTAATCAAAAGACATATTGCTGTCATGAAACATTTTGAAGACAACAAGAAGGATTTGACTAGTTTTAGAGGAATTAATTTAACGGAGTCAAGAATTCATAGATTAGTATTATACTACAAAGCTAATAAAGTATTACCACAAGATTGGTCTTACGATAAAAATAAAGCTAAGTTGTATCTAGAATAGAGGCAAAATGGCAAAGAAAGTAATTACAAAAAAAGCACGAATATCCGTTGCAAAGAAGAGATGGTATCAAATCCAAGCTCCAAAGATTTTTAATGAAGTTGTTTTTGCAGAAACTTTAGCACAGGAACCTGAGAGTTTAGTTGGCAGGTCTGTTAGAGCAAATATTTCTAATGTGTTAAGAATGGGTAAGAAACAAAGTGGAGAGTTATTGTTTAGAATTATTGAAGTAAAAGGTAGCATTTGTTATACTAAATTAGAAGGTATGGAAGTATTACCTCCACATGTTAAGAGAATTGTCAAGAGAGCTAGAAGCAGGGTTGATGATTCTTTTGTTGTTGAGACCAAAGATGGAATTAAAGTTAGATTGAAACCTATGATTTTAGTGAAAGACAAGGTTCAACATGGGGTTTTGACTTCATTGAGAAAAGGCACTCAAGATTTTTTTGGAAGAATTGCTCAAGAGACTGAATATGATGAATTTATCAGTCGAATTTTAATGGGTGAGTTATATAAAGATGTTAAATCTGAGCTGAAAAAAATCTTTCCAGTGATTGCTGTAGAAATGAGAGCTTTTACAAGATTGTAGAAATCTTTTTAAGTTCTATATTTTTCTTTTATTAAATGCCTCAGTAGCTCAGCTGGTAGAGCATCTGTCAAGTTTGGATGAAACTTGTATCAGCTGGAAAGGAATCAGAAGGTCGGGAGTTCAAATCTCTCCTGAGGCTTTATTATATTAGCTCACTTTGCTCGCTAGCAGCTCAGTCGCCGCTGAGGCTTAATACTTTTTTTAAATGTTTTTTATTTGAAAATCTAATTAGTTTCATCCATTTTTTTAATTGTTCTGATCCATAAATGACTAGTTCATAATATTGCCTATTTTCAGGATCTATTTTTATTGCTGTATATACTGAGAAGTCTTGTTTTAGGATTTTATTTACTTGATTAAATAAAGGTTTGCTAGCAATTTTTAAAGTAATTCTAGGATAACCATTTTTATACATTTTTCTTTTATCTATGAATACGTTTCCATCAGTATCAAAAATTCCCCTTATTGTTGCAAAGATATAATCCTTTTTTGAGGATATAATCTCTTGTGGTATTTTTGTGGTGTATGTTTTTTTTCCAGGTTTAAATTCAAATCTATTTACTAACAAATTAAATATATCTTTTGAGTAAATATTTATAACAATAGAATTTGTATCTTTTTTGTAAAGCCAATTAACTTTTTTATGAAATAATTTATAAATCATATTTGGGATTTTATTTGTGAGATAATCTTTATCTAAATCTGAATGTCCACTAATTGAAATATGATATTTAAATATGTTATTTTTAGTTTTATATCCATCGATACAACCATCTCCAATAATGATACCAATAAATTCGCAAAGTTCCATCCCTAGTGAAATATTTGTGAAATCTGGTTTATTTTTGTCCATAGAATTTAGGTGTTATTTTTGTTTATATACTCTGCGCGGGGGTGTGCCGTGTGTCCGAGCCTGGGGTGTTTGTAAAAAGTTTATAATGAACTTTTGGCTTGTCAACAGGCTGGTTATGTAGAGTCTGACAATGGCTTAAGTGATTTAATGAGCTTGTTGGTAGCCCTTATTTAAAATAAGTAATGGATATTTGTCTTCTATTTTTTGTTTTAGAAGCCAGTTATAAAAGTTGTTTATTATTTCATTAGTCTTAATGGTGCTTTCTTCAAAATAATCTGGAAGTTGAAGGAGTTCTTTATCTATTTTTATGTTTCTTTTAGAATATGTTATTTCTCCTTCTCTTGTTTGATTGAGACTAGTTGAAATATCTATTATTGAATCATGAGTAAGGTTATTCCTTAATTTATTAAATTTAATAAACCAGTCTATATTATTTCCTATTATTGATTTTATTATGTCATTATTATCCCATTTATCAATTTCATTAAAACCTCTCTGATTATTTTTCGGATAAATTTCTCTAATTATTTTAAGGATTGTATCGAAAATTGTTTTTGTAGAGAATATGAAATATTCACAATAAATCAAAAATTCTGGTTTAATTGGTTTGTTTAGTAACTCTTTGTCTATTTTTGTTAAAAGCGGTTTATTTTCACAATCTTTTGGGATTTCATAGCGACAGAAATTATTTAGATAATATCTTTTTTGGATTGTATCTAAATACATTTTTAAGTTCTCAAAGTTGATTTTTGTGTTATTTATTAAAATATACTCTTTTCTGGTTATTGAGGTAGTTTTATCTTTTTTTAGTTCTTTAATTTCAATTATTGGATTAAGTTTTTTAATTAAATTAAATAGTTCTAAATGTGCATTTTCTTCCATATTTTCAGGTTTCACTTATTAATTTATATGAATATGAGTTTTCTTTTTCATAATAGCAACTCTTTGTAGATTGTTTACAATTTCTTAGAAATGAGCCAAAAATTTGTTTATAACATCCATAGTAAGCATTAATTGTGAAGTTCTCAATTTCTTCTTTAGAGCTATTTTTTCGGATTTCAAAATCAAATGTTTGAGAATTTTGACTACTTACAAACCATTTTTCTGTGCTATTAGAACTAAATTCTTCATATTCATCTTTTCTAATTAAGAAATTATCTGAAGATAATAATACATATAATGTTCCATCATCACCTGCATTTTTTATTGTTAAAGAAAAATCTTCTATATCCTCTCCTGAGATGAAATTCAATGATTGGGGGCAGACTTCTTCAGTATTTGTTTGAACTGAGGGTATTGCTTCTGGAAGGTTCATAGCATCTTTTATATGGTCACCAAAAAATATTCCTAATAAAATAATCACTACTCCTATGAATATTGCTTTTAGTAAGGATTCCCCA
>CAYHOR010000021.1:1972-8385 GCA_964358235.1 Candidatus Woesearchaeota archaeon | reverse complement strand
TATTAACTAATCAATGCGATGGTGATGAAGCAGGATGCATGTTGTTGTTAGATACACTTTTAAATTTTTCTAAAAAATATTTACCTAATACTCGAGGAATTACACAAGATGCTCCTTTAGTATTGACTGGGCAATTAATTCCTTCAGAGGTTGATGATATGGTATTTGATATGGATATTGTTGATAGATATCCTTTGGAACTTTATGAGGCTGCTGAAGAATATAAAAATCCTTGGGATGTTAAAATTAAAAAATTAGGAGATTGTTTAGGAAAAGAAGAACAATATGAAGGAATGATGTTTACACATGATACTGATAATATTAATGCCAGTGTATTATGCAGTGCATATAAAATTTTACCTACAATGAAAGATAAAGTTTCTGGACAAATGGAAGTTGCTAGAAAAATTAGAGCTGTTGATGAAGATGATGTTGCCAGATTAGTAATTGAAAGACATTTTTTAAGAGATATAAAAGGGAATTTAAGAAAATTTTCGCAACAAAGTTTTAGATGTGTTAAATGCAATGAAATTTATAGACGACCACCATTAGCTGGGACTTGTAAGTGCGGGGGAAAGTTAGTGTTTACTATATCTGAAGGTTCGATTACAAAATATATGGAACCTGCAAAAGATCTTGCTGTAAAATATAATTTACCTGCATATTTGAAACAAACGCTTATGTTATTACAGGATAGAATTGAAAGTGTGTTTGGAAAAGATGATGAAAAGCAAACTGGATTAGGTAAATGGATTTAGATTATTTCTTCAATTGTTAAAGAATTTGATATTAAAAAATTTCTTTGTGGTCCTGTTGGAAACTTTTTTTTATTTCGAAAACTCCAAGTTTCATCAGCCAGATCTTTAAGAGTTTTGATGGCTTCTTTGTTTTCATTTCCATTTAAAATATAAAATGGATTAAGAGGAACATATCCTTGTTTTAAAACATAGTTTGATATTTGTGCTGAATAATAATAAAGTGATAATGGTAAATCAATGTAAGTAGTTTTCATTTTAAAAAAATAAAAAATAATTTATAATAATGTTTTGATTTTTTCGATGTTCTCAGCAACCTTGTTTCCAGAATCTGTCAATTCAATTGTTTTGATTCTTCCATTCTTTTGAAAACTGACTAAGTTTGCTTTCTCCATCTCTTGCAGAATTTTAACGGCATGAGAATATGTGCAATCCACTTCTTTTGCTAGAACACTACCATACTTGTTTCTTGTGTTTTGTCTTAATGCGACTAGTATCATCGCAGGTTTTCTTCTAAAGAAAACTTCAAAGATTTCTTTTGGTTTTTTAGGCATTTTATCTTCTCCCACTTTTTCCCTCTCTTTTCCTCTTTTTTCTCTCTATAATTGCGTATATTATATGTATTATTTAAACATTGTGCTGTAGCTATTGTAAAGTGGTCTTTACAAAATATTTTTAAAGAGATTTAGTTTCCTTTATGTGGTATGATAGATATAAAATTGTTAAGAGAACAGCCTGAGTTGTTTAAACAAGCTTATAGTCGAATGAAGAAACCTGAGTTAATTGAGAAAGTAAAGAGTTTGGTTGAAAAAGATAAACAATTAAGAATCTTAAAACCAAAATTAGATGAGTTGAGAGCTCAAAGGAATGTTTTATCTGAAGAAGTTAATAAATTAAAGAAAGCTGGAAAGAATATTGATAGTGTTTTGAAAAAAATTAAAGCGTTACCTGAAGAAATTAAAAAAACTGAGGATAATTATAAGGAATTAGAGGATGAAATCAATGAAATTCTTTTAGTTTTACCTAATTTGATTCATGAGAAGGTTCCATATGGAGTGTCGGATAAAGATAATCCTGAAATCAAGAAGTGGGGCAAGATTACTAAATTTGATTTTCCAGTCAAGAATCATGTAGAATTATTAGAAAATTTAGGATTAGTCGATTTTGATGCATCAGCAAAAGTTATTGGAAATGGGTTTTATTATCTCAAAGGAGATTTAGCGTTATTAAATCAAGCGTTGATAAGGTTTACAGTAGATTACATGGCTGAGAGAGGATATAATTATATTGAGTCACCATTAATGTTAAAGAAAGAAATTTTATTAGCTGCAGTTGACAAGAATGTTTTTGAGAATAGTGTTTATCAGATTGAAGGACAGAATGCTTGCTTGATTGGAACAAGTGAGTTTGCAATTTTGGGGATGCATTTTGGAGATACTATAAAAGATTTGCCAAAGAAATATTATTCTTATTCAATGTGTTTCAGGCAAGAGATTGGAGCTCACGGAATTAATGAGAAAGGTTTATGGAGAACTCATCAGTTTAACAAAGTTGAACAATTTATTTTTTGTAAGAAAGAAGAATCTTGGAAATATTATGATGAGCTGTTGAAGAATACTGAAGGAATTTTTCAAGCTTTAGAACTGCCTTACAGGGTTATTGAGATTTGCACTGGTGATTTGGCTATTTGGAAAGCTAGAAGTGCAGATGTAGAAGTTTGGCGTCCTACTTTGAATGCTTATGGAGAAGTTGCTTCATTATCTAATTGCACTGATTATCAAGCGCGTAATCTTAATATTAAAGATGAAAGAAAAGAAGTTGTACATACTTTAAATAATACTGCTTTAGCTACTTCACGTGCGATGGTTGGTATAATTGAGAATTTTCAACAGAAAGATGGGACTGTTTTGATTCCTAAAGTTTTGCAGAAGTATATGAATGGGATTAAGGTTTTGAAGAAAAATTAATGACTCTTTTTTATTTTAATTCTATAATGTGCAGTCTTTATTGTTCCGTAAATAAATAATAAAGCTCCAAAAATAATTGAAATAATTCCTAATATCATATATATTTTTGTTGGGAATAGTTTTACTACAAAGGCTCCAAGGACTAAAAATGATAGTGCTGTTCTCCAATAAGCCAGAGTTGTTCGTTCGTTTGCTAATAATGTTCTATCTTGTGATAAATGATCTCTAAGATTATGATTTTTCATAGATATTTTATAGGTGTTTGATTTTAAATAGTTAATTATTTTCCTAAATCTTTTTAAATTATTTATAGATTCCTGAGAGTATGAAGAAAACAAATATTCTAGATTTATTGTTTCCAATAATTATAGCTTTAGTAGGATTATTTGGTTCTTGGATTAGTAAAGAATATAGAGTTATTTTAATAATATTATTTTTGTTTGTTATTGTTATATATTTTTTATCAAATATATATCAAAGGTTAGAAGAAAATGAAGAAAAAGAAAAAGAGCAAGATCTTGAAATTAAGAGAATAAATGAGAAAGTTAAAATATATGAAGAACTTATTGATATTAAATCAGATTTGAAATTGTTAAAAGGAAGGTAAAATGAATAAAAAAGGGTCATATCAAAGGGATTTTCTTAATTTTATTCTCATAGTTGTAACAATAATCATAATATATTTAGTTTACAAGGCTATAATTACTAATTTATAATTAGTTAATTATTTTCCTAAATCTTTTTAAATTATTTATAGATTCCTGAGAGTATGGATGAAGATAATCTAACTCCTGCTATGAAACAGTATGTAGAATTAAAGAAACAGTATGGAGACTGTATTATTATGTTTCGCATGGGTGATTTTTATGAGATGTTTTATGAAGATGCAGAGAAGGCGTCTAAGGAGTTAGAGATAACTTTGACTTCTCGTGGAAAAGGAGAAAAGAAAGCCCCGTTAGCTGGAATACCTCATCATGCGTTAGAACCTTATTTAGTAAAATTTGTCAAGAAAGGTTATAAGGTTGCAATATGCGAGCAGTTAGAAGATCCCAAGAAAGCAAAGGGATTAGTAAAGAGAGGAATTGTCAGGGTTGTAACTCCAGGGACTTTGTATGAGCAGAGTTCGAAAGTAAATAGTTTTATTATGAGCTTGTTTGTGCATTGTGATAGATATTATTCGGCTGTATGTGATGTTTCTACCGGAGAATTTTTTGTTTCAGAAGAAATGGATTTTTCGTTAGCTGATGAATGCGTCATTCCTTCAAGTTTGTTTGTGAATAAAGAGTTAATAAATAATTAAAAAGTAAAGGGATATTTTTATCTGTGTTAGATGATTCTTTTTTTGGAGTTGACACCTCGTATAGAATTTTAATTGATCATTTCAAAATTTTATCGTTAGAATCTTTTGGGTTAAGGAAAGATGATTTTAGAGTAAGAGCTGCTGGTGCGTTATTATCTTATTTATTAGATACACAGATGCATTCGTTGCCGCATATCAAGAAAATTTCTATTAAAGAGAAAAATTCTTTTATGGTTTTAGATAATATTGCAGTCAGAAATTTAGAATTGTTTAACAATGTAAGAGATTCTTCTTCAAGAGGGTCGTTAATATCTGTATTGGATAAAACGGAAACAGCTATGGGGTCAAGATTGATGAGGAAGTTTATTTTTGAACCTTTAATGGATATTGATAAAATAAATGTTCGTTTTGACAGAGTTGAATATTTAATGAAAAGTTTAATTGTCCGTGAAAATTTAAGAAAAATATTAAAAAATATTGGAGATATAGAGAGAATTATTGGGAGAGTTAATTTAGATAAGGCTAATGCAAAAGATTTGATTGCATTGAAGCAGTCGCTTGAGAAAGTTAAGGAAATAAAGTTAGAATCGTTTGGGGAGTTAATAGTGTTTGATAATTTTGAAAGTTTAATTGAGTTATTGGATAAAGCAGTAAGAGAAGATGCTCCTTCATCAATTAAAGACGGAGGGATTATTAATTTAGATTATGATCCTGTTTTATCAGAGTTACATTCAATTAGAAAAAATAGCAAGCAGTTTTTATCTTCTTTGGAAATTAAAGAAAAAGAGAGAACTGGAATTAAAAATTTAAGAATTGGTTATAATCGAGTATTTGGATATTATTTTGAAGTTTCAACTGGAAGTTTAAATTTAATTCCTTCGGATTTTATTCGTAAACAAACTTTATCTAATTTTGAAAGGTTTGTAACTGAAGATCTTAAAAGAGAAGAAGAGAAAATATTAACTGCTCAAGAAAAAATTGAAGAGTTAGAGTATGATTTATTTTTGAAAGTTATTGAGGAAGTCAAGAAATATACTTCTGTTGTACAAGATGTATCTAAAAAAGTTGCAGAGATTGATGTTTTATGTTCTTTTGCAGTTGTTTCTATTGAAAATAATTATTGCAGACCTTTAGTAGATAATAGTTTTAGTTTAGAAATAATTGACGGCAGGCATCCTGTTGTTGAGTTGATTGGAAATTATATTTCCAATGATACTAATATGAAAGATTTTGAAATTATGATTATTACCGGACCTAATTTTTCTGGAAAGAGTTGTTATATGAAACAAGTTGCGTTGATTGTCATTATGGCTCAAATAGGATGTTTTGTTCCTGCTGCTTTGGTTAAGATGGGGATTGTTGACAGAATATTTACTAGGATTGGTGCGTATGATGATTTAGTTTCCGGGCAGAGTACTTTTATGGTAGAGATGAATGAGACTGCAAATATTTTGAATAATGCCACGTCTAGAAGTTTAATACTTTTAGATGAGATAGGTAGAGGGACGTCTACGTATGATGGGGTTTCTATTGCTTGGGCTGTTGTTGAGCATATATATAATAGAGTAAAAGCAAAGACTATGTTTGCCACGCATTATCACATTTTAAATAAATTAGCTTCTACGTTTGAAAAAATAAATAATTATAACATTGCTGTCAAAGAAGATGGAGATGAGATTGTATTTTTGAGGAAGTTAATTTCCGGTGGAACTGATAAGAGTTTTGGAGTTTACGTTGCGAAGTTAGCTGGGTTGCCGGATGAAGTTATTAAAAGAGCTATGGAAGTACAAACTGAACTGGAAGAGAATGATAAATTGGATAAGATTAATGCTAAAAAACTTGAAGAACAAAAGAGGTTATTTTAAATCAAATATAAAAGCTCTAATTCTATCTGCGAAAGTGTTTGATAAAGGTCTTAAGATTTTGTTTTCTATTATTTTTGATAAATTTTTTTTACTTATTTGGAGGTTATCTTGGATTTCATCTGCTGTTTGTCGTTTGTTTTCTTGGAATATATAAGTTAATTTGTAAATGATATTTGTAACTTTTACATTTCTTGGAAATATCCATCCTTTTGAAATTGTTTGCTCTTTTGAGTTTAAAGATATTTGATATTTTATGATATATTGTTGGTCATTATATTTTATTTTAATAATGTAAATTTTTAGATTTGAAATTTCTTCTATTATTGATTCTAATTTTTGAATATCAGATATTTTAGAATTTATTGCTTTTTGTAATAATTCATTGAATTTGGTGTACAAAAGTTGTGATTCTTGAGATTCTAGTTTAGCCATACATATATATAATAATTTTAGGTTTATATTGTTTATTATTTAGATATTTTGAAATGATATGGTTTTTGTAGATATATTCTTTTAAATGGATATT
>CAYHOR010000021.1:0-1962 GCA_964358235.1 Candidatus Woesearchaeota archaeon | reverse complement strand
ATGATAAGGGTACTTGATAGTAAATTAGCTAATAAGATTGCTGCTGGTGAGGTAGTTGAGAAACCTATTAATGTTGTTAAAGAATTAGTTGAAAATGCTGTTGATGCTGGTGCGAAGCATATTACTGTTGAGATTGCTGAAAATTTAATTAAAGTTAGTGATGATGGTGTTGGGATTTCCAGGGAAGATATGGAAATGTGTGCAATGAGGCATGCAACGAGCAAAATTGAGTCTTTTGAAGATTTGGAAAAAGTTAGAAGTTATGGATTTAGAGGTGAAGCTTTGGCTAGTATTGCTTCAGTTTCAAAGTTAGTTATTTCTAGCAAACATGTTGAATCTTTTGAAGGATATGAGATGTTAATAGAAGGCGGGGAAGTCAGGTATATGAAAATGGCTGCTTGTCCACAGGGAACTATTGTTGAAGTTTATGATTTATTTTTTAATACCCCTGTAAGAAAGAAATTTTTAGATATGAGCGAGAATGAGAGAATTGTTGAGTTCTTAGAAAAGTTTGCTTTAGGAACAACAGTAAGTGTTAGATTGAAAATGTTTGATAAAATACTGATTGATGTTTATGTTCAAGATTCTTTAGAAAGAATTGGTCAAGTTTATGGATTAGAAGTTATGAAAGAAATGATGCCTATTACTTATGATTCAGAAGGAATAGTTATAGATGGGTATGTTTCAAAACCTTCGCTAGTTAGAAAAGATAAAAGTATGCAAGCATTGTTTGTTAATAATAGATTGATAGAGAATGATGAGATTAGTGTTTCTTTATATGATTCTTACAAGAGTTTATTGTTTGTTAACAGGCATCCTATTGTTTTATTAAAATTTTATTTAGATGGTGTTGATGTAAATGTGCATCCTACAAAAAAAATTGTTAAATTTGAGAATCCTGATACAGTTTGTAAGATATTATTTGAAGGATTAAGAAATCTTTTTAAAAGTCAACCACTGAATTTTACTGCAAAAGATACACAGATTCAAGAAATGTTATCTTTTGAAAATCGACGGATGGCTAAGGTTGAGACTAATAGGTTTATTAGAGATGTTCAACAAGGTTTGATTACGCTTTCTAACGAAACTAAAAAATTATCTCATTTTCCTGAGATGAAAATTTTAGGTAATGTTGCCAAAACTTTCTTTTTAGCAGAGACTGATGATGGGTTAGTTATCATTGATCAGCATGTTGTTGAAGAAAGAATTAATTATGAAAAATTTATGAAACAATATAAAGATAAATGTGTGATTGTTCAGGATTTGATAGAACCTGAATTAGCTGATTTTAGTACTAAAGATACTATGTTTATCAAGAAACATTTAGAAGATTTTAAAAAATATGGTTTTTATCTTGAAGAATTTGGAGATAATACTTTTAGGTTAGTTAAAGTTCCAGTTATATTTTCCAAAGTAAAAGGGTCTGAATTATTAAGAGATTTAATTGTTGATTTTAAAGATGATGAGAAAGAAGATTTTATTACAATGATGGCTTGTAGGAAGTCTGTCAAAGCTGGAGATACAGTTTCTATTGCTGAAATGTATAATTTGCTCAGAGAGTTGGATAAGTGTGATTTACCATTTACTTGCCCGCATGGAAGGCCTATTATGGTTAAGATAACTTTAGCTGATTTAGAAAGAATGTTTAGAAGGAAAGGATTTTAAAATGAATGAGGATTTATTTTTTAATTTAGATTGTAATGTTGTTGATGGTGTAAGACATTTTAGTTTATTTTTATCTCCTAAGAATATAGATTTTTTATTCCCGTCTGGGTAAATACCCAGAAGCTCTGCTTCGATAGGGGTGGACACGGCATTTGCCCGCGCAGAGTTTAAATAGTAGATTTTCTTGTATTAAAATATGCAACGAACAGTGAGTCTGGTTATTCCAAAAAGTAAAGAATTGTGTGAAACTATTAATAATTATAACTCTGTTGTGAATGAGCATATTGACTGTTGTAT
>CAYHOR010000020.1:0-8458 GCA_964358235.1 Candidatus Woesearchaeota archaeon | reverse complement strand
AAAATGGTATTTCTCAATAGTTGATGTTATTGAAGTTTTGACTGAAAGTGAGAATCCTAGAAAATATTGGAGTGTACTTAAAGTAAGGTTAAAATCTGAAGGCAGTGAGGTGGCTACAAATTGTAGTCAACTGAAAATGGAAGCCTCAGATGGTAAATTTTATTTTACAGATTGTGCAGATACTGAACAAATATTAAGATTAGTTCAGTCAGTTCCTTCGAAAAATGCTGAACCTTTCAAATTATGGCTTGCTAAAGTAGGAAATGAACGAATTGATGAAACACATGATCCTGAGCTTGCAATTGATAGAGCAATGCAAACTTACCTTAGAAAAGGATATTCAAAGGAATGGATTAATCAAAGATTAAAGACTATTGAAGTTAGAAAAGAACTAACTGATGAATGGGAGCGTGTAGGTATAAAAGAATCTTCAGATTTTGCAATTTTAACTAATGAGATTACAAATGCTTGGTCTGGATTGAGTATTAAAGATTATAAAAAACTTAAAAATTTGAAAAAAGAAAATCTTAGAGATAATATGAATAATGTTGAATTAGTTCTAAATATGCTTGCAGAAGTTGTTACAAAAGAAATTTCTAAAAAAGAAGATCCTAAAACTTTTGAAGATAGCAAAGAAGTTGCTAAAAAAGGAGGAAATATTGCAGGGAATACTAGAAAAGAAATTGAACAACAAACTGGCAAGCCTGTTGTTACACCTGAGAATAATTTAGATTATAAAAAGAAGAAACTTAAATAATATTTGTCTTTTATAAGTAGTTACAAAATAGAAACATTTATAAACTAGTTTGTAGGGTTATATATTATGAAATTGAGGCCATTATTTTGGATTTTAGCAGTAATATTATCCTTTTCTTTAGTTAGTGCTTTCAATGTTGATATAAATGAAGTTTATGTGAATGGAATCAATGTTGAAGAAGGAATTATACAAGTTGAGTCTGGTAATGTTCCTATTGTTATATGTTTAGAAGGAAATGAAGATATTGAAAATGTAAGATTTAAAGCTTGGATTGGCAATAATGTTGAATATTCTGAAATGTTTGATGTAGAAGATGGTGTTTTGTATAAAAAAACTTTAAATTTGAATATTCCTGAAAATATTGAAGGTGGAGATTACACTTTACATTTAGATATATTTGATTCTAATCATATAGAAAGTTATGAGTATGATATTTTTGTTGAATCTGGTCGTAGAAGTTATCATTATAAAAGTAAAGATGAGAGTGTTTATATTTCAATCAGTTCAATTAAAGATTTAGTTGTTGATGAAGATAGTACTTACAAGGTTCAGATTACTAATTTAGAAAGTGTTTCCAAGACTTTTTATTTGAAAGTTTCTGGAATGGATGTTGATTACGATAAAAAAATAGTAGTTCCAGCAGGATCTAGTGGCATATTGGAGTTTACTTTGAGTCCTGATAGTGTTGGACAGGAGAATATTTTTATTGAAGTTTCTACTGATAAAGGTGTTGTTGCTGAAGAATTGTATTCTGTTGAAGTTGTTGAAAAAAATGATTTATTTGTTTATGTTGTTAGTTTGTTTATTGGAGTTATTGTTATTTTATCATTAGTTTGGTATTTACAGAGGTATAGAGAATGAAAAAATTATTATTAGGAATGGTTGGAGGATTAGGATTAATGGAATATTTGCCAGATGTAGAAATATGTGGTACAGAAAAAACTCCAACATGTAAAGAACTTTTAGTAAATCCTAATTGTGGTTGTATTCTTTATAGAATGGGAAAAAGTAAAGATTTACTTGAGCATATTGAAGATATAGAAATAGGAGAAAGTGGATATGTTTATGTTACGTTTGATAAGGAGATGAAATATTTATATGATGGTACTAATCCAAATTTGTTGATTTTTAATAGATTACCTATGGGTATGGCAAACAAAGCTTATTTTATGAGAGATTAAAAATGAAGACTTTAAGAACAATAACAAAATTTGTTGGAGCAACAATATTAGGTGCTTTGTTAGTTGTAAATATTCCTTACAAGAATATTCTTTTGAATCTTATGAGTCATCAAATTAATGAGTTAGATTTATCTTATATGTTATCACATCCTTTTAAATTTACTTTAACTAGAGGAGATTATACTGGTGTTAGAGAGGATGTTAATTGTGTTCCATCAGATACTGATCTTAATGCTATTTTTTTAGGTTTGCAGGACAATCCATTACCCCTATCAGAATATCGACCTAATTCAGCTAGAATTCCTTTAGAAGCAAGAGTATATGATCCTTCTTGTTTGTTAGATATAGGAATATCTTCAAATGATCTTGAAAGAACTTCTGTTGGAATGTTAGAAAAAATTAGAAATATGAAAAAAGGAGATGTAATTACTCTTAATCATAAAACCATTCAAAGTGATACTGGTCCATGTGCTGATAGTTTTGGAGATTGTTTAGTAAATCTTGTTAGTGATAGAAATTTTGATTCTGATACTCCTTATGAATTAGTTAAAGGTTCTTTTCGAGAAAATAGGTTTGGTAATTTTACATTATCTTTAGGATATGATAATAAAGGGAGATTTTTGAGTTTTTATGATATTTGGGATTTTGAAGCTGGTAAAGGTGGTGGAACAGAAAATACTAAATTAGTTGTTTTCTTTTACAATCGTTGAGGAATTTAGTAAAAGATAACATTTGAATTCATATAATATTTTTTGTTGTAAGTAAATATTTTGGTAGTAAAAAGTAAACAAACTCAAAAATTACTGGAGAGAGCTTTAAATCAAATAAAACATAAAGTTTATATATACCATAACTATTACAATGGTTATGATAACTCTTTATGGCATTGAAGAAACAGTTTTACTTACTCTTTTTGGAAAGAGAGAAATCGAAACAATACAAAAGAAGATTAATGGAAGAAAACTAAAACAAACAGAGAAAAATTATCTTTCACGTTCTATTCGAAAAAAAGTAATAACTGCATACAGGCTTGCAAATACAACATTATTGCAGGATTTACAAAAAAGAACAGAGAATGATACATATATAGAATACAATTTGAATAAGTATGGATACAAAACATTCATATTACAAAAAATAACAGCAAAAAAATGTAGTATAGAAGAACTTATTATAGATATTCTCATAAAGTTTCCCAAAGCACGATATATTGAAGCAATTCCAATAATTTTATTAAAAAATCAATTTAATCCTTGGAAACTGTTAGATCTTGCTTCACAATATGGATGTAAAAATAAAATAGGATATCTTCTTGAAACAGCAGACATTCTTCATAAAATTAAAGGTGAAAATAAAAAACTTCTTATATATTTAGAACAAAATAAAGAAGAAGGAGAAACCTTTTTAATTGATGGAGACAAATTATTTTTAGAAAAAACATCTCCTTTGAGAGTAAGAAAGTGGAATCTTTTAGGTAGATTTTTTGATGAAGATTTTAAGAAGTTAGCAGAGGTTTACTTATGATCACAAAAGATATGCTGTTAATATGGCTGAAGGAGATAGACAAGAAGCTGGAGAAAAAAATAACAGTGATTGCAGTAGGAGGCACAGCAATGACTCTTCTTAGTTTGAAGTCATCAACTATTGATATTGATTTTTGTCTCAAACAGGATGATAAGAAATGCTTCGAAAAAGCAATGACCAAACAGTTTCGTGTTGATCTTTTTACTGACGGCTACATTTTTTCAGAACAGCTTCCAGAAGATTATACAGAAATAGCAAAGGAGATTATAAAATTAGAGAACATAACACTAAAAGCACTGCATCCTATGGATATAGTTATTACAAAAGCTGCACGATTTAATGCACGAGATGAAGAAGATATTGCAGCCGTGGCAAAATATGTCAATAAGGATGAACTTGTTACGAGATTTAAAGAAGTTGTAAAGACTTATGCAGGAAAAGAAGAGGATTATAATGAAAATTTTTTATTTATTTTGAAAAAATATTTTAGTAGCAGAAAATAGGCAAACTATTGCTAAAAATATTATTTGTATTTTAAAAGCAACAATCTTTATAAATTCTTAACTTTGTTTTTTAATAATGGCAAAAAGAGTTGAGTCTGCATCTTCAATTAACACGTTCTTACAATGTAATAGAAAATATTATTATCAATATGTTGAAAAGTTACCTACTAAACCTAGCATACACACTGTTAGAGGTAATATTGCTCACTCAACTTTAGAAGAATTTTATAATTTGGATTTTACTAATTTTACATCTGAAAATTATAGAAAACAATTCAAATTATCCATGCAGAAAATGTTTATGGAGCAATGGGGAAAATACAAAAATGAACTCAAGGGATTGAATCTAACATCACAGGAATTAGCATTTTATTTTGAAGAGACTTTGTTCATGGTATTAAATTGGTGCGAGCATTTTTTAAGTGAGTTTGCAGTAAAATTTGACGGCGATATTCAAAAAACATTTAATTTAATAAAGCCTTTGACTGAAGTTGAATACTCTTCTGAAGTTTATGGAATAAGAGGGTATGTTGATGCTATAAAGACTGTAGGAAATGAAGTACATATTTTAGATTACAAGACTAATGCTAATTCTGAAGTTAAGGATAGCATAAGATTACAGTTAGCGTTATATTCAATATTATATCAAGAGAAAAATGGTAAATTTCCAGATAAGTTAGGAGTATTTTTTTTGAGAGACAAGTTGATTATGATGGATGTAGATTTAAGTTTGATAGAAAAAGCTAAGAAAATTATTTTGGAATTACATGAACATACTTCTAAGACTGATAAAGTTGAAGATTATAAGAAAATTGTTACTGGGCTTTGCAAATGGCATTCTGGAAAGTGTGATTTTTATGAAGTTTGCAGACCTCATGGTTAAGAAACTATTTTTAATGCTGCTTTAGCTACTTCTATTTGATCATTTGTTGGTTCTCGTGTAGTCATTTGTTGAAGCAAAAGTCCTGGTGAAAGTATTATTTTAAAGAAGATATTTTTTTCTATTTTTGGAGAGAGTTTTATTAGTTCATATGAAATACCAGCAATGAATGGCAATAATAATATTCTTAGTCCATATTTTGCTAAAAAACTAACGTCTATTGGTAAAAATATGTAGACTATAATACTTACAAACAATACAAAGAATATGAAACTTGTTCCGCATCTAACATGAATTCTAGAATATTTTTGTGCATTTCTCAGATCGTTATTTTCATAAGCATTTACAACCTTATGTTCTGCTCCATGATATTGAAATACTCTTTTTACGTCTGGCATAAATGAAATTAAATAAAGATATAAGAATAATATGGCAAATTTAGAAACTCCTTCAATAAGATTGAACAAATATTTATTTTCAAATGATGAATTATAAAATGATGCTAATTGTGCTATTCCTAAGGGAATTAGTTTAAATATAATCAAAGCAAACAATATTGAAAAAATTAGTGTAGAAATTATTGTCCAAGTACCTAGTTTTTCGTCTTTATTGTTATTTTCTATTGCAATGTTTGCAGAATCGTTTAATGCTTTGATTCCTAGAGACATAGTTTCAAATAAAATAATTGGTCCTCTAATAATTGGAATATTGAGAATCTTATATTTTTTAGTCAAACTAATTATTGTTTTTTCTTTAGTAATTATTTTTCCTTTAGTATTTCTTACAGCTATACCAACTTTAGAACCTTTTTTTATAAGAACACCTTCAATGATTGCTTGACCGCCTACAGATTCCATTTAAGAATTAGAGATTTAATTTGTTTTTAAACATTGTTATTTTTGAATTCATGAATTAAAAATAGAATCAAACCAAGAATCAAGATTACTGCTAATACACTGTAAATTATAATTTTTAAGTTGCTTGTTTGAGTTTCTTCTATTAATTGTTCTTCAGTCAATGTTTCTGTAATATTCTTTCCAGTAATAGCATAATATGAGAAGCCGGTGCTTTGAGCTGTATAATAATAGTTTTCTTCATTTTCATCAATTAATCCAGTGTTTAATTCTTCCCACAAAGTTGTGTATCGATTCAATTTGATTGAATACTTATCTATTCCATTTTCATTGACCCAGGATTTTGAGACAGCAAAAGATAATTCTGCGTTAGTTATTTGTGAATCTTCAAGATTAACTGTTTCAAATTTTAAATATTCATATATTGTATTTGGTGCATCTTCTATTTCTGAAGGTTTTTCATCTAATTTTTCTACACTTAATTCTACATTAATTATTTCTTCATTAACCGAAACTTGTATGTTTGTAAATGGAATTCCATTTTCTGAAATTGAAATTGAGATAGGATTTTCTGGTGATGCTTCAGCTATTGTTTCAGTAATTTTTTTTGGCATTTCTATTTCTGGGGCTAATTCTATTGTTTCAGTAGGTATAGCTGTTGTTACAGTTGTTGTAGGTTTTTTAGATCCTCCGCCACCACCACCACCACCACTTGTAGTAGTTGTAGAACAAGTTCCACAGTCTGTTGCACAGGATGAGCATGTTTCTCCATTATTACATGTAGCATCTCCACAGCAGTTTGTAACTGAAAATGTTGTTGAGTTTGTTATTCCTAAATTTGAAGTTTCGTTTGAAAATATCTTTATTGTATTTGTTCCGCAGGTAGTTGCAGTAAAATTGTAGCTGAAATTGTAAGCTGTGTTATTTGTTAAAGAATAGTTTACACCATTTATTGAAATATATGCTGAAGAAATTGTTTTTGCGTCAAGAATCCAAGCTGTAATATTTTGCATTGAGTTTTGAGTTATACTTGTTGAATAAACCCAGTTAAGAATTCTTGGTCCAGAAATAGAATCATTAACTGTAAAATTTGTTGAAGTAGAATTAATATTTCCAGCTTGATCTTTTGCATAGATTATGAATGTATTTGTTCCATTAATAAATGTTTGAAAGTTTCTTGTGAAAAGATTTGAAGTATTAGTCAAAGTAAAGTTTGAACCTTGATATGACATGTTAGCGTAAACTAAATATGTATCAGTAATATTAATAGAGAAACTTTGATTATCTCCTAGTTCAACAGTATTTGTTATTGATGGAGAGGAAAATATTGGTTTTGTCAAGTCAATAATTAGAGTTAATAATGATGAGTTTCCTATGTTTGAATCTGAATCATTACATGCAATGTTCCAAATATTTATTCCTTCTGATAAATTTTGTGAGAATTCAGAAACGGAACCATTATTGATATATTTAGTTTGGTTTAATATTGAATTTAAGTAAAAATAACAATTCATTGTAATATTAATATCATCTATTGAAGTAAAATTAAATATTGTTGAAATATTATTAGTATTTGTATTGTTTGTAGGTGCATATAATGTAATTATTGGTGCACCAGAAAGTATTGATAAGTTAAACCAAGAGCTAATATTTTGATTATTATGTGTATCATTTACATAAATTCGCCATTGAAATATTTGTCCTGAAGTAAAACTTGAATTGGTTAAAGTTAAATTATATTGTGGTGAAGATAACAAAGTCATAGAATAATTTTGTTTTGTTCCAGACCAATTTCCTTCAATCCAGATAGATTGTAAATTTACATCTGTTACATTTGTTATAAACTGAATGCTATTGTATATGTAAATTGTTTGAGATGTAGTATTAGGGTTAGTTTGTGTTGGAATTAACAAATCTATTGCAGCCAAGGATTTGTATGCATCAATTCTTATAAAATTTCTTCCACTTCCTGCGAGATCATTAATTATAGTTCCATTTGTTGCAATTGTATCGTTAACTTCTTGTGATGTTAATGGTCTTCCTTCTACGTTGTTTTTGTATTGTTGTAATATTGCAATCATTCCAGCTACATGTGGAGCAGCCATTGAAGTCCCAGATCTGGTTTCTGTACTTCCACTTTTACTTGATGAAAGTATTGAAACTCCAGTTGCGAATAAATCTGTCAAAAAATTTCTGTTAGTGTCTGAAGCTATAGAATCTGTTTTTGAAGATGATGCTACTGAAATAGTTTTGTTAATACATGCGGGAGATGTCATTATTGTTGTTGAAGCATCGTTTCCAGCAGCTACAGTAACTGAAATGTTATTTGACCAAGCTGTTGATATTTCTTGAGATAATGATGTATAATCAGAATCACATGCAGCTGTGTATGAACCACCTCCTAAACTAATTGTAATTACAGTAATATTATATAATGATGAATTGCTTGTACACCAGTTTACAGCTTGAGTTATATCTGAGAAAAGACCAGTTCCTGCAGAGTTGGTTACTTTCATTATAACTAAATTTGCTCCTGGTGCTACTCCAATTACGCCGGCACCGTTTCCTGCTGCGATTCCTGCGACGTGTGTTCCATGACCATGATCGTCGGTCGCATCATCATCTTCATTTGTCGTATCTGGACAACATCCACCTCCACCTAAGTCTGAAGCATCACAAAAACATTTTTGTGCGAGAATTCTACCTGTGAATGCAGTGTGACTTGAATTTATTCCAGTGTCTATAACACATATTGTTTG
>CAYHOR010000019.1:6193-8489 GCA_964358235.1 Candidatus Woesearchaeota archaeon | reverse complement strand
TCTCCTCAAACAGATTGTTTATCTCCAATTGGAGAAGATAGAATGTTAAAAGGGTTGAAGAAAGAAATTAATGCTGAGTTTTATACTGCTGTTACTAGGCCTCCGTTCGTTTACAGAGGAAATCCATTTCAAGTTGAATGCGCTCTAGCCTTCGGAGGGGATTTACCTAAAGAAGAATTAATTAGAGTAATCAGATATGCTAACAAAGTTCCATTACAACATCAATCTGGAGCTTGTGCATTAACCAAATCTGTTATGCAGACTGCTTGGAAAAATTATGGAATTTCTCAATCGAAAGGTGCCTTACCAGTTGGTCCAATAGTAATAATGGTTCATATTGCTTCAGTATGGGTTCCGTTTACCTCTGAGAGTAAGGAAGCAGTAGCTTCATATGAAGATATTATGAAAGAAGTTAAACTTGTAGTACAAGAAGTTGGAAGAAAGTTAGCATTATATGTCAGAAAAAATATCAAAGCTAAAGAACAACAAGATAGAGTTAATTTATTTGAAAAATATATTCCAGAATTAGCTGCTTCATTATCTGAAATTACTGGCAACAAGAAAGAAAAAATACAAGAAGAGTTAGAAAAAATATTAAAAAAAGAATTAAAAGAAATGCTAGAAGAAGTAAACAAGCATAAAGATGTTGAAATGGATGAAACTAATGTAGTTTACGGTGAAAAACAAGAGGGTTTAGAAAATGGTTAAAGAAGATCCAAAAAAAACAATAAAAGTTTTAGGAGATAAGATTGTCGATCAAATTAATAAAGGCAAAAATCCAGAAATTAGTTTTCCATTAAGAAATTTAAGCAATATTGTTTATGATAAAAAAGCTAGAATTTTAAAACTAGGAGATAAATATGGTTCAAGATCATTTTTTAATGTTGCGCATACAAAGAAATTTTTACAGACTATTGAAGTTGCTAAAGTAAGTAATGATTTATTAAAAGAAGAAAAACATGCTAGTCTGAGAGATGTTTTCTATCAGGTTAAAAGGACTATTCCAGGGACTAAGGTAAACTTAGTTGATGAACAAACTGAGAGTGATAAAGCTATTGAAGATTTAGAGTTAATTACAGGACATTCCAGAGAGCAGTTAAATATTACAGCAAACAAGAATGGAGCAGTTGCAGGCAGGGTTATTATCGAAGATAAAGGTGATGAGATTGATTGGTCTAAGTTAGGATCTGGAGGGTGGTCTATTCCATCAGCAGTTGAAAATATTAAATTCAAAAAAGTTAATGCTAAGTATGTATTATATATGGAAAAAGCTGCTGTCTGGGAAAGATTGCATGAGGATAAGTTCTGGGAGAAACATAATTGTTTGATAATGTCATCACAAGGGCAGACTACAAGAGGTATTAGAAGATTATTACAGAGATTATATGAAGAATATAATTTGCCTATTTATGTATTAGCAGATTGGGATATTTATGGAGCTTATATTTATTCTGTTATTAAATATGGAAGTATTAACTTAGCTTATGCCAGTGAAAAATTAACTATTCCTTCTGTAAGATATTTAGGAATTACTTATCAAGACATTGAAAAATACGGATTGCAAAAGCATTTGATCAGAATGAAGGACACTGATAAAGATAGAATAAAACAAGTATCAGCATATGAATGGTTTAAAGACAACAAAGCATGGCTTAAACAATTTGAAATGATGAAAAAAATGGATTCTAAGGCAGAGATTCAGGCTTTGAGCGCTAGGGGGATTAGTTTTATATCTGATGAGTATTTACCTACAAAAATAAAAGAACAAGATTTTATTGATTAAACATAAATTCTTTAAATCTAGGATCTTCAATTATTGTTAAATTTCCTATTCTTAATGCTTTAATTTTATTTAAAATTAATTTTTTATTAAGATTTATATGAGATATAATAATATTAAATTGATTAAGATTTAAACACATATTTCCAGAGGATATTTTTGAAATGTTTCCTTGATATGTATTTAACTTTTTTGCTAATTCTTTTTGTGTTAAATTAGTTTTATAGAATAAAAAATTAATTAATTCTTTTGAAATAAGAGGATATACTTTTAATTCATTTAAAATTGCATTAAAATTCGTCTTTTTTCTTAAACATAATTCAAAAGTTTTAATATTGTATAATTTCCAATAATTGTTCCAATTTTGAATAATTATTTCTAAGCTATTCTTATTTAATCTTTTATAAATTTTAAAAGTAATTCCTTCTTTTTTTAGTATAGAACAAATAATTTCTTGTAAATCTTTTTCATTAATATTCAAATTAAAAGAAATTTGACTTATATAAGGTTTCTTTT
>CAYHOR010000019.1:0-6183 GCA_964358235.1 Candidatus Woesearchaeota archaeon | reverse complement strand
CTTTGTAATCGATGCCAATATTGCCTTCAGCAGCAAAAATCCCTCTTAAAAAAGCAGATCTTAATAAAGAATTATCCCTAAAATTTTTTTCTAATGATTCTTTTAATATAATTTCAAAATATTTTCTAAAAACAACACTATTTACTTGTAATTGCATAGTTTCATTTTTATGACGAGAAGAATACCTTTTTAATATTCTATTTTTGGGGAAATTTAACAATTTAGCCCAATCTTCAATCAAATGAGGATTATCATTTTTATATTGTATTAAAATTGTCAAATAATCATTATCAATCAAAAAGTATTTCTCTAACCATTTTTTGGCAAAAATACAAATATCTTTATCTTTATTACAAAAGGTTAAATGTCCTTTTTCAATTCTGTGAATATCTGCATCTCCTAGAAATAATCCCAAACCTTCATAAAAATGTTCATCTAAAAACATAAATTTTGAAATAATAATACCTTTTTTAGGACTATTTTGTGGTCGTTTGTTTTTATAATTAATTTGTAAATTATGATTATATTTTTCTACAATCCAATCTTTAGGAATTATTTTTAAATTATTGATTTTCATAGTGATTTAATATATTTGAGATTAATAAATTTTTTGTTTTTTAATTTTTATTGATTAGATTGCCATAAAAGTTTCTTTATAGGGTTTTAATACAACAAAATAAGAATAGTTTTCTATAGCCTCTGAAAATTTATCTTGCATTTTTGATAAAATTGAAAGTAATTCTTGACTATTTTTACAATAGACTTCAAATTCAAAATCTGAACCACCTATTGTTTGATTAACTTGAATAATATTTGGATGATATCTACAATATTCTAATAATTCTTTCTTTTTTGAATAAATTGTCAAAGTTAAATCTATTTTATAATAAGAATAACCTAATTTGTTCCAATTTAATAATGGTCGATAACCTTGAATCACTTTAGTTTTTTCTAAGTATTTTATTCTGTTAGAAATAAATTGAGGAGTTTTATGTAATTTTTTAGCGATTTCAATTATAGGACGGCGAATGTTTTGAGATAATATCTTTAATATTTCTATATCAATATCTTTATATTCAACTTTTTCTTGACCACCTAAGACTAAAATTTTAGGGATTTCTTTTTTTTCTTGATATAATATAGATCTGGTAAAATGAAATACTGGAGAGTAAATTGCAATTTTGTAATCAGATATAAATTTCTTTTTAGTCATAATTTTATCCCACACTTCATAAAAATCATAAATATTTTTAACAGAAATAACTAAACCTACGTTCCAATATCCATCAATACTGTTAACTATTACAGTTTCAGGTATCTTTGCAAGAAATTGATACAAATTTTCTTTTTCTTCTTCTTTATTTATAGACTTAAATCTTAAATAAATTCTATAAGAATAATAGCCTAGTCTTGAAGAGTCAATAATTGCAGTATAAGTAATAATAATTTTTTCTTCTTCATACTTTTTCATCATATAACTAATAAGCTGTTTAGAAATCTTTAATTTATTTGATAAAGATGATAATGATTGACGAGCATCTTTTTCTAATTCATATATTAATTTAAAATCTTTCTTTTTTAACATATTTTTTACAAATCTTATAGATTTATATAATTTTCCTTCTTTTGTCAAATTTTTAACTTAAATAGTTTTATATATAGTTATTTTGAAAATTTTCTTAGGAGTGTTAAAGTGAGACCTACAATTATAAAAGGATGGGATATAAGCAAGGAAGTATATTTAGAAGCAGATAAGCAAAAAAAATTAGTAAAACTTTGTATAGAATTAGGAACTATATGTAATTTAGATTGTAAGGGCTGTTTTACTAAAAATAGAGATAAAACTACAAAAAGATTAAGCTTTGAAGAAATTATAGATTTAGTTCAAATAGCTAAAAATTTAGGAATTAAAACTATAGATATTATTGGTGCTGGTGAACCAACAATAAATAGACATTTCTATAAATTAATAGATTTGATAGAATCAGAATTAAATTGCGTTGTTTTTACTAATTTATATAAACCCTTTAAACTTTCTGAAAAAAGTTATTATGTAATTAAATTATGGGGATATAATGAAGATGATTATGTAGGTAGAAGAGGATATTCTGCTTCAAAATATAAAGAATTAGAATTATTATTAGATCAAGGACTAAACCTAGGAACAGAAATAGAAGTTGATGGAATTCATTATTTGACTACAAGATTGGGAGCCGATATTTTAGTAAGAAATAGCAATTATCAACAAGTATTAAATTTATTTAGATTATGTAGAAAAAATAATATTATGCCAATGATAGTAGATTTTATTCCAAATACTGAATTTGAAAAAAAAGTAAGTAAAGAAGAATTATCCAAACTCTATCAACAAATTATAAAAATAGACCATGAAGAATTTGGAATTGAAAATATTAAAACATTTTATCCACAAGGAAGCAAATGCACACAAAGTATAGGTTCAGTATATGTGGATGTTTATGGAAATATTAAATCTTGTGTTGGTACAGGTAAAATATATGGAAAATTAAATGAAGGATATACATTAGAACAGTTTTTATACGAGAGAGAAGAGATTGTTGGATTTGATTGTAATCCTAGAAATAGCAAAAATTCTATTGATTAGACATTTATTGTCGTTTAACCCAATGTTGTAAGGTATTATTTTGATTTGTTGAAAAAGTTTTTGTTTTTTGAGGTAAAGATCTTACTTGGCAGAAAGTACTATCTAAAATGGAATTAATATCTTCTAATGTCAAATAAGCATCAACATCACTTCTATCACTTGTTATTTTTAATAAATCTCTTCTTAAGATTTCTTTTTCTTCAGGCGTAAAATAAGAAGTATCAATGCAATTAAAAGAACCATCAAGAGCATTATATTTTCTAGCTAAATTAGTTAATATTTCTTCTTCATACCAGGGTTCATATAAATCTGGTCTTTCAGTAATTATATGTTTTAATTTAAAATAATTGTCTAGATTAACACTAATTTGAAAATTTTCTCCAGTAAAATATGAATTTAAAATATTTTCAAGTTCAGCTTCTTTTATATCACCATTATAAGAATTATATGTAGATTTTACTTTTTGTGGAGCATTACAATAATTTATCAACAAAGATGTAGTTATTGAACCTAAGATAATAACTAAAAAATTTCTTTGTTTTAACATTTTTGAACATATTTTGGATCTGGAGCTTCTACGCTCTTAGCTTTTTTAATTCTTCTAATTGTGCTTTCTGATACACCATATTTAGATGCAAGATCTCTTGCGTTATAATTTGTACCCAGCTCAATGATATCTTTATAAATATTTTCTCTTCTTTCTTGTATTCTTGTTTTATTATAATCATTTCTTGAGAATCCGTCTTGTGCTTGATTATATTTTATTTTTTCATCAGCACCAAAGTTAACAAGATCTAAAATTTCATCTACAGTCATATAATTTTCACTGCTACGATCACTAGTTTCTCTATAAAGTCTTGACGCTAAATTTTTTCTATCTTCTTTTGAGTATAAAGATAAATCAAATGTAGTTTGAGAGCCGTTAGTTTGATTAGAATTGTATTGGGTAGCAATATTACGTGCAACTTCGTTCATAACAAAGTCATCTTTAACAGCAGGATTATCTCTTTCAATATATTTTAGTTCGAAGTATTCTTCTAGTGTTCTTTTAAGACCTGGTAGTTCTACTGCAGTTTGATCTTCTACTATTTCTTCTAGTCTTGGTGAATATGAACAAGGTATTGTTAAAGTTATATCTGGTTGGATTACATTATTAAATGGATTTCTTAACCCTCTATAAGTTGTATTTTTATTTGTTACATCATCATTACCATTAATAATTCCTATTGTTAAATCTAAAATTGGTTTTAAAGAATTACTTCTATAAGTTCTTAATTCTCTATTATATTTTGTAACTAATGCTAGTTGATCTTCTGGAGTCATAGCAAGTAATTCAGAAATATCTGTTTCATAAATTGTTGCAGCATATGCACTTACTCCAAATTCTGGTTTAGTATGGATTAATAATTGATCCTTAGAATATTCGAATATTTTTGCTTCTCTTTCTGGAGGTAATAATATTTCTGGAGTGTCGTGAAAAAAGGTTTCTGTTGAAATTGGAGAAAATCTTATTGGATTATATGCCTGATAAATTTCACCTGTACAAAATGCCATTGAAGCTGCGGCTAATATTCCTGTAAAACCAAGAGCTAACCATCTATCATTTCTATTTGTTGGAGTTGGAATAACTGGAGTATTTGTTGGAACTTCAGGAGTTGATGATACAGCAGGATCAATAACAGCTACAACTGCGTTATGAATATCAGTATCAGTTTCAAATTGTGGAACAGAACTGTCATTCTCTACTGGAGCATTTGTTGAATCTAAAACTTCATGAATATCGGAAGGAGTTAAATCAGTTGTAGGAGCTCCTCTTACAAACATATCTGTAATTTCAGGATTATTATTCTTAAAAGATATAAAATATGGAAATATTTCTCTTAATTTAGTTCTTTTTTTAATTTTAGCCATATTAATCACTCAAGAATTTATAGATTGTTTAAAAAAGTTATGGTGTTAATGATTGATGAATAATTCAACTAAAATAGTCAAAAAGAGGTGATAGAAATCTATTTAAAGAAATGAAAACTTTTTCTGGAATATGTCCCAGTGGCTTAGCGGTTAGAGCTCATATACTCAAAGTATAGCTCAGTCGACTGTTAATCGAGTGATCGCAAGTTCAATTCTTGCCTGGGACGCCATTTTTTTAATTTTAAGGGTGGACACTCGGCACGTGTGCGCGCAGGGTTTATAAATCAAATTTTCTTAAACTAATTTGTGATTCTAGATGTTTCAAAAATTAAATATAGTATCAGGGATAAGAAAAGAAGATTAAAACTCCCGACTAAATTAGATAGTACTCTTGCTCATATTATTGGAATTCATTTAGGTGATGGTCATAGTGATCATAATTCTGTAAAGAATAGTTACAGCTTAGAATATACAGGTCATCTTACTGATGAATATGGGTGGTACTTCAAATATATACAACCTACTTTTTGGAAATATTTTCATTTAAAAGGAAGATTATATTCTGAGATTAGAGAAAATTCAAGAAGTGTTAGATTGAATTATAGATCTAAAGGATTGTATCAATTCTTTACATATGTATTAGATTTACCTCCTGGAAAAAAAGATGTTTGGGGTATTCCAAAAGTTGTAAAACAAGGAAATCTCGAGATAAAAAGAAACTTTTTGAAAGGTGTTGCAGATACAGATTTTTCTTTAACTTTTTTAAGAAAGGATAAAAATGTTTTAAGTAAATACCCAAGAATCAGTTTAAGTACTTCAAATATGAATCTTGCAAAAGAATTAGTTGAATTAATTCAAGAATTGGGATTTACAACTTGTTCAAGATATAATTTTAAAACAAAAGGAGAGGATAAAGAATACAACTCTAATGAAATTAATATAAATGGAAAAAAGAATTTAGAAAAATGGATGAAAGAAATTGGTTTTAGTTCACCAAAACATATTACAAAATATAAAATTTGGAAAAAATGTGGCTATTGTCCGCCGTATACCACTTTACAAGAAAGAGAACAAGTGCTTAGAGGAGAAAGAGATATCAAATCTCTAAAAAAATAATTGGGTTATAAATCCAGTTTTCATTTTGGGCTTAAGCTTAGGAAGATTTAAATATATAAACGTGTTACACATATTGAACATAATTAACGGGGGCTAAAATGGTAAGCATAACATTATCAGTATCTGAAGAATTAAAGGTAGAAATGGATCAGCATCCCGAGATGAACTGGTCAGAAGTAGCTAGACAAGCAATTCGAGAGAAAATGATTATTTTAAAAAAAATGGATTTATTACTATCAAAAAGCAAGCTCACAGAAAAAGATGCTATAGAAATAGGTAAAAAAATTAATAAAGCTGTTGCAAAAAGATATAGAGGATAATGGAACTGGTTATTGATGCTAATATTTTTATTTCTGCATTGATTAGAGATAGTCATACTAGACATTTTTTGATATTGAGAGGACATTCATTTTATGTTCCTGAGTTTGTATTTGAAGAAATTCAAGAACACATTGAAGAAATAATACAAAAATCTTGCTTATCTGAGAGTGTAATCAAAGAAATTCTTGAACAAATAATTTTACTTGCAAATA
>CAYHOR010000018.1:0-8854 GCA_964358235.1 Candidatus Woesearchaeota archaeon | reverse complement strand
TATAGAAGAAATAACAAAAGAAACAGGATACAAAAAAACGGCAATATACAAAAGGCTTCAAGAAGCAAGAAAAAGAAGTCTTGTTAGAAAAAAAATAACCACTTTTGAAATAAATGATAAAATGTGGATAGGATTAAAAGAAACCTTAGAAGAGATCAAAAAATCTGAATTAAAAACAGACAAAAGAATACCTGCAAGCGCGATAATTTACTACAAAAAGAACAATGAAATTATTTTCTCAAGCAAAGAAGAACTTGATGCAGTAAGGACAGCATTCTCTGCATATCAGGAATATGGAATAGGTCTTCTCACCATAACGCACTTCTATTATCTGCCTAAAAAAGTTATAACAAAAGAAAATATACTAACACATTCACTTTACATCATGGAAAAAGATATGGATATAAGATATTTGATTTATATTGCATTATTTTATGTGAAATATAAGAAAAAATTTAAGATACATCATCCAATACTCGAAAATATTAATATTATTCTTAAAGGTGGAGAAGTCAAAGGATATCCAAAATATCAGGAAATAAAAGACAGAGCAAAAGTCTATAATATAAAGGTGTAAAAATGATAAGTGATTTTAAACAAATAGAAGATTTATTCAAAGAAATTGACAAAGTAATGTATCACAAAATTAAAATTTACACAATAGGAGGGGCAGTCCTTCTTGAACAAGGCCTAAAAATAGCAACCAAAGATATCGACGTAGTTGTTGAAACAAAAAATGCATTTATTGAACTACAGCATTCATTACAAAAAACAGGATTCAAACCACAAATACCTGGAAAAGAATATTCACGAATGAACCTCAGCCAAATATTTCAAAGAGGAGAATTCAGAATAGACTTATTTGAAAAAGAAGTCTGTGGAAGATTCTCACTTTCAAAAGGAATGATGGATCGTGCAAGAAAAGTAATTAATTTAGATCACATCGAATTATATCTTTGCTCAAATGAAGATATATTTCTATTCAAAACAATGACTGACAGAGAGGGAGATTTAACAGACTGTGAAAGCATAGTTAGCGCTGCAGTTGAATGGGATATAATAATTGATGAACTTAAAAGTCAAGTAAATATGAGTAAACAAGATGTGTGGATAACATGGGTTGGAGAAAGACTTGACATCTTAGAAGACAGAGGAATTATAATTCCAATAATGAATGACTTAAATAAATTAAGAAGTAAATTTTTTGATGAATTTGAGAAAAGACATTCACAAGATTAACTTATTAGTTCATATTTTATATCCTATTAGTAAAATTATTAACTGGAGTTTCCATTTTGATTATTAATTTATTAGAATTAATTTTTCATAATGTTTTTTTGTGTATCACGAGAAAAAAAATAAGGAAAAAATATACTTACCTTATAGTATTCAGATGTACCTATCAATCGCTGCTTACTCTAGGAGCTAGAATGAAACTTAATCTTAATTTATCCATTAACTTGTATTCAGCCCTTAAAGGATAATCAGGTCCAAACTCTAAAATTACAGAATCAGACAATTTGCTAGCTTTTGAAATCTTCTTCAAATACTCAATGGAATACTTAGAACTTAACGCATCTCCTTCAAGCTGTACAGTAGTCTCTTCACTTAAAGGCAACTCTACCATTGCATCTTTCAAATTAGATTCTGCTTTGATAATAAACTTGTCTGATTGACTATTCAAAGACAATGACTCAGAAATAATACTCATATCTTCGATTGCATCATCAAATTTTAATGATGACATAACAACTTTGGTAGCAAAAGATAAAGTCGGTAACTTCTGTTCAGCTTCCTCAATACTGATTAAAGGAATATTAAACGTCTTAGTACCATCACCTTTCAACAAAACTTTCAACCTATTTTTGTCTTCATCTAAAGATAATGTAACAGTATCTGCAGGTTTAGCCCTCTTCAATACTTGTTTCAAATGCTCTAAATTTATAGCCAACTCCTCAGGCTTAGGAACATTAAACTCAACAAAAGCTGAGGATAATAATTTGAAATCCACCATAGCGACATTAGCAGGATCAATAGCAATAATCTCAATCTTATCCTTATCAATTCTTAATGTGACTTCATTGACTAACTCAGAAATAATATTCATACTTTCTCTTAAAAGTCTAGGTTCAGCTAAAGTTAATTGCATAAACTTAAAAATAAAAGATTCGTTTTTATACTTTGTTATACTTAAGAATATTATTCAGAAAACAATAGAATTACTCTATCCACTACTAAATAAACTCCAATAGCAAATATCAAAAATGATAATAAATAAGGATTAACTTGTAAATTAACAATAATAGGTAAAAAACTCAATAAATCTAACTTGTGAAGCATTGGAAAAGCTGCAAACAATATTAAACATGTTCCAACAAAGATATGGACTATTCTCTCAAAAGATTGCCTATGCTTGAAACCTTCAATAACAAAAACAATTCCAATAACAAATATAATAAACTCTAAAAAGAACGAAGAAAACACAACTAATGGAAATACTAATTCTTTACCTAAATATGCTAATATAGATAACAAAGAAAAGACTACTAAAATGACTCCTAAAAAAATTTGAAAAAAAATAGAAGTTTTCTTTCTAGAACTTTTTTGACCAAACATCTTTAGTCGTACTTCCTCCATCTATGAGTACATTTAACACATTCAAAAAACTGTGTTTCAGGTTCATCACTAGCCCTAGTCTGTTGAGACCAATAATAAGCTTCCTTATGACTACATTTAGGACACTCCTGTTGAGTTTTAGGCATAGCTTTCTTAGATTTATCATCAATAACTTCAATTTTTTTATTATTCCTTAAACTTTCTCTCATCAAAATATCTTCTTTTTCAACCTTGGAATAACCGCAACTGCAAACTAACAAAGTTTTTTTCCCTTCTTCCCTAGGTGTCATTATACTTTCACATTCTGGACAAAATAACATTTTTTTCCTCCTATATACCTAAAATTTGTGTAAACCAAATTTTAATCCAACCTATATAAGGTATTCTTAATACAGCTCTACCTATAACTTGATCCTGATTTACTAAACTAGGATCTTGAATATCATTATTATCTCCTTTAATCACAAAATCTAACTCATTTATATATGTAACTCTATGAATTATTGGATAATTATGTGAAGGAGAATTATAAACTAATACATCTCCTATTTGAATATTATCTGCTCCCATCAAAACCATAACATCTCCTTTATTAAACCCATTCTTAAATTTATATTCTTTAAACATCTCTTTAGTAATATTCCTTTCTTCATACCAATAACCATTTTGTTCCCACCATTGATCAAAACCTAATCCTTCATGTTCCATACTTCCAGAAATAACCGCAACCAAAGGTAACGAAGAACCTAAAATCAACGCTAACGTAGGATAAATGATAAACTTAACAATTATAAAAGCTAAAATTAAATTTACTAACCACGACCAAATAGAATCATCATGAACTACAAAATCATATGCTCTCTTAGAGTAATATAAAAACTTTCTCATCATAACTCACAAATAAAACCATCTTAAATAGATTTCTACTTTACAATCTTCTTAAATTGAGTCTTAAAATCATGTCCATCTTTCTTAATAGCATTTAAAGTCTCTAATAAAACCTTTTTTGGATCTTTTTTCGTAGTTTCAATAAGAATTAAAACATTACTAGTCTGTGGATGCTTCATATTGAATCCAGAAACTGTTACATCACTTTCTTCCCATAGCTTCTTTGTTATCAAATTAGCTAAAGTATAAGTCTCATCTAGTATTTCAAATTTTAATCTGTTCTTCTCGTTTTCTAGAACTTTGATTTCCATAGTCTTTGTATTTCTATACCCCTTTTTAAAGCTTTCTACTCGATTTATAAATCATTACCCTTAACAAATCTAACACATACTACATCAATATCTTTTACAGCAGATTTATGAAACTTAAACGAAGCTTTTAATGGAAACTTATAACTATAAACATTTACAATCTCAAAATTATTATCCGAAGAAAACTTCTTCAAAAAATTAATAGTCATAGCCTTATGTAAAGAATATACAACATCTGCATATTCAAAAGCTACTTCTAAAAAAACTCTATCAGCATGCTCCTCTTGCACTCCAAAAGGAGGATTCTGTAACACAACATCAACTTTTTTGTCAAACGAAACTACATCTGAACAAATGAATTTAGTTTTAAACTTTAATCCTAATTTATTTTCTAAAATAACTTTATTTTCTTTTGCAATATTTAAAGCATCAGAATCCTTATCCACAAAATAAACTTTCTTTGCACCCAAGATTAAAGCCCCATAACCAAAAAACCCAGTGCCGCAGCCTAAATCAGCAACAATCATATTTTTAATATCATTATTAGAATTAGCATTCCATAAAACATCTGCAACAATTTCTCCAGGAGTAGGATACTGTTCTAATTTAACATCCCTATTCTCAAATCCTTTTAATGATGAAATTAAAATAGCTAATTCTTTCTTATTCATAAAAATATACAATAAAATCTAATTTAACTATTTTTTGATTTTAATAAAATCACCAATTGTTAAAGAACTACTTTTGGAAATCTTTTCAACATCTTCTTCTTCAGATTTTTCTAACTTTTTTACAATTTGTATTCTAAAATACTGTTCTAATTTTTTAGCTAACTGCATAGAAGGTTCCATACTTCCAGATTCAATTTTTTGTAAAACGGAAACTTTTTCAGCTAAATCTTTAGCAACATCTTCTTGATTTTTTCCTAATTTTTCACGAGCATTTTTAACAATTGAACCTAAACTATTAACTAAAACTTCCTCATCTTCTCTAAACCCTGCAACAGAACTTGAAGCAAATCTGCTAGTTCTTCTATAAGCCAATCTTTGATTAACAATAGCCTCTGAAGGTTTTCTAAATTGTATAACTTCACCAAACTTTGAACACTTATCACATAATAACAACATTGTCCCTTCAACAATAGCTCTTTGTAAACTTTCAGTTACATAACCGCACATTTCACAACTTGCCATACTTACAAAAAGAAATTTAAGATTTATAAGCATTCTCAGAATATATTATATATCCAAAATTAACAAACCTTTTAAAGAATCAATAAAAAAACAGCTTTATGCAAATAGTAATCTCAATGCCTGCTTTTAATGAAGAAAATACTATTCTTTCAGTAATAAACGAAATTCAATTAGTAATGGATCAAACACAATACAAATACAAAATATTAGTCTTAAACGACGGAAGTCAAGATAAAACTGAAGAAATTGCAAAAAAAGCTGGTGCATTAGTAAGATCTCATGATAGAAACAAAGGACTAGCTGAAACATTTAAATCTGAAATGAAATTCTGTCTAGACGAAAAAGCAGATATTATAGTTCACACTGATGCAGATGGCCAATATCCAGCAAGTTATATTCCTAAATTAATTGAAGAAATAATTAATGGAAATGATTTAGTTTTAGGAAGTAGATTCTCAGGTAAAATTGAATCAATGTCTTTTATAAAAAGAATTGGCAATATAGCATTCGCAAAAGTATTCACACAATTATGTAAAACTAAAATTACAGACTCAACAACAGGTTTTAGAGCATTCACAAAATCAGTTGCAAAAGAAATTGAACTCAATACCAAATTTACATACACTCATGAACAATTAATAAAAGCAGCAAGACAAAAATTCAAAATAATAGAAATTCCTATTTATGCAAGAAAAACCAGAGAAAGTAAACTCATGAAAGGTCCATTTGATTACGCAATAAAAGCATGGATAAATCTTATCAGAATTTACAGAGATTATGACCCTCTATCATTCTTTGGAAAAATAGGAATTACAATGATTGCATTAGGATTATTAATTAGTTTATATATTACATATTATTACTTAAGTTATGGATTCGTCGGTGGAATTCCAAGAGTTATACTTTCAGCTATGCTAATACTTTCTGGAATTCAAATAATTATTTTCGGATTGTTAGCAGATATGAGAGCTTAATAATATTTTTAAATGGTAAATTTAAAAAATAAGAAATGCCAACAGCATTAATCACAGGAATAACAGGACAAGACGGAAGTTTTTTAGCAGAGTTTTTATTAGAAAAAGGATACAAGGTTTATGGTTTTATAAGAAGAAGCTCTACTCCAAACACATTTAGAATTGGACACTTACAAAATAAAATTCTGTTAATAGAAGGAGACTTGGGAGATCTTTCTTCAATGGTTACAGCAATAAAAAAATCTCAACCTGATGAAATTTATAACCTTGCAGCACAAAGCTTTGTTAAAGAGTCTTGGAAAACTCCTTATTCAACAGCATTAGTAACTGCATTAGGCGTGATTAACTGTTTAGAAGCAATCAAAGAAGTTAATTCAAAAATAAAATTTTATCAAGCAGGTAGCAGTGAACAATTTGGAAAAGTTCAAACAATTCCACAAAATGAATCTACTCCTTGGTATCCAAGAAGTCCATATGGATGTTCAAAAGTTTTTGCTCATGAAATGGTAAGAAATTATAGAGAATCCTATGGACTATTTGCTTGTGTAGGAATTTTATTCAATCATGAAAGTGAACGTAGGGGATTAGAATTTGTTACAAGAAAAATTACAAATACAGCAGCAAAGATAACACTTGGAAAAGAAAAAAAATTAATTTTAGGCAACTTAGATGCTAAAAGAGATTGGGGGTACTCAAAAGACTATGTAGAAGCAATGTGGTTAATGCTTCAACAACAAGTACCAGAAGATTTTGTAATTGGAACTGGAGAAGCTCATTCTGTTAAAGATTTTATATTAGAATCATTTTCTGCATTAGGCATGGAAATATCATTTGCTGGTGAAGGTTTAAATGAAAAAGGGTATTATAATGGAGAAATTGTTGTAGAAGTTTCTGAAAAATTCTTTAGACCTGCAGAAGTAGATTATTTAATTGCTGATTCATCTAAAGCAAGAAATAAACTTAACTGGAAACCAAAAATAAATTTCAAAGAATTGGTAAAAATTATGGTATTATCAGATTTAGAATTAGAAAAAACTGATACAAATAATAAAAGTCCTCTTAGTGAGAATTTTAAAACTGAAGAATCCAACGAAAATTCTAGCCTAATACCTATACCAATAAAAGAAAATAAAATAATTACAAATTCAGTTCAATATAAATCAGAATTAAATTTACCAAAAAAAGAAACAGCAACTCATTATCCAATTAACCCAAACATTCCAAAAGATAAAATTGAAACTATTTCCAAAATAATCAAAGAAATAGACTCTTCTAGAATAATTATATTTGCAGTATAACATTTCTAAATCCACAAAGTATAAAAAAGAAAATTTAAACAGAAACTTCATGAAAGCTTGTATTGTTATACCAACTTACAATGAAAGAGATAACCTTTCTCCTCTTTTTGAAAGATTATTAGAAATATTCAAGGAAATCAAAGATTTTGAAATGGAAATTCTTATTGTTGATGATAATAGCCCAGATGGAACACAAGAAATAGTTAAAGAATATAATAACAAATATCCAAATATTAATCTTTTATTAAGGCCAAAAAAAGAAGGATTAGGAGCAGCTTATATTCATGGAATAAACTATGCAATGAATGAACGAAAAGCAGATGTAATTTTTCAAATGGACGGAGATCTATCACACAATCCAAATTTAATTCCAGCATTTTTAGAACAAACAAAAGATTATGATTTAATTATTGGTAGTAGATACATAATAGGTGGAGGATTTGAAAATTGGTCTTTGAAAAGAAAATTAATTAGTAGAGGAGCAAACACTTACGGAAGATTAGTTTTGGGTATTAATATCAAAGATATAACTTCAGGTTACAGATGTTATAAAAAAGAACTTTTACAAAAAATAGACTGGGATGATTTTGATAATAAAGGTTATTCCTTTTTAGAAGAATTACTTTATTATTGTATAAAAAACGGAGCAAAAACAAACGAAATTCCTTTAGTTTTTGTAGATAGAAAAATAGGTGAAACCAAAATAAATAAAAAAGAAATGAAAAATTTCATTATTAATTTGCCAAAACTCAGATTCAAAAATGTCAAAACTAAAATTTAGTATTATAATCCCTGTAGCACCTTGGGATGAGCCAAAAAGAGCAATAACAAGTTTAAAATTAGTAGATTATCCAAAAAATAAATTTGAATTATTTTTAATAAAAGGAACAAATCCTTCCAGACAAAGAAATGAAGGAATTAAAGAAGCAAAAGGTGAGATTATTATTTTCTTAGATAATGATTCTGAAATACCTAAAGATTATCTAATAAAAATAGAAAAACATCATAAAAATTATGATATTGTTGGCGGTCCTGCAGAAACTTCAAATGAAGATACATTCTTAGGTAAATGTGAAGGATCAGTTATAGCTTCATATTTTGCATCACAAAAAATGCAATCCAAATTTAAAGGAATCGGAAAAATTCGAGAAGCTACAGAAAAAGAATTGATTTTATGTAATTTAAGTATTAAAAAAGAAATATTGATTAAATATGGTTTATTTAACGAAAATCTTTACCCTAATGAAGAAAATGAACTTCTAAATAAACTCCAGAAAAATGGAATTAAAGCAGTATATGATCCTAAAAATCCAATTTATAGAAGACAAAGAGAGACATTATATAAATTTTCAAAACAATTTTTCAAATATGGTAAAAGCCGTATTGAACACTTTAAAGAAAAAATAGAAAATCTGAGCCTTATTTTTTTTACTCCAGCAAGCCAGAGAAGTAATGCTGGCTTAAATCTTGGATTTACATGAATACCCACGTCAATTTTTTCTTTCATCAATAAGCTAATCGTGTCAAAAAAGTTTTGTTCGTCAATAGCAATAATTTTATCTACCGAACTGCAG
>CAYHOR010000017.1:0-9243 GCA_964358235.1 Candidatus Woesearchaeota archaeon | reverse complement strand
CTTTAATTACTGGAGCAAGTAGAGGTATTGGAAAAGCTACTGCCTTATTGTTTGCAAAAGAAGGAGCAAAAGTTGTGATTAATTATTTTTCTTCCAAGAAAGAAGCACTTTCTATTGTTGATGAAATTAAAAAAATGGGTTCAGAAGCAATAGCCGTAAAATGTGATGTTTCTAAAGAAAATGAAGTTAAAGAAATGATTAACAAGACTATTAATACTTTCGGCAGAATTGACATTGTTGTTAACAATGCTGGTATAGTTTATGATATTCCTCTTTTTGAAAGAAAAATTGAACAATTTAAAAAAACTATAGAAATCAATTTATTAGGTACTTTTCTTTGTAGTAAATATGCTTCTGAACAAATGATAAAAATGACTAATGGAAAAATAATAAATATTTCTTCAACAAATGCTATAAATAGTTTTAGTCCAGATACAATAGATTATGATGCTTCAAAAGCAGGAATTATAATGCTAACAAAAGATTTTGCTAAAAAACTTGCTCCAAAAATTCAAGTCAATGCAATTGCTCCAGGATGGGTATATACTGATATGAATAAAAATTTATCGAAAGAATTTATTCAAAAAGAAACTGAAAAAATTTATTTGAAAAGATTTGCACAACCTGAAGAAATAGCAAAAGCCATCTTATTTTTTGCTAGTGACGATTCAAGTTATATTACTGGAAGTGTTATGGTCATTGACGGAGGACATGATTAGTTTTGATAATTTTTATAACTCAAAAATTATCTTTTCCTCATTGAAAAATTATTTGCTTTTTTTAAGAATATCTTCTACTTCTTTATCCGAAACATAAGATTTAGTTATTATTTCCTTCTCTTCTAAAGAAAATTCTTTAACTAAAACATATATACCTTCAGTTCTATTTTTTCCAATAGTAAATTCAGTAATTATTATTCTTCCTAAAAAATCCCATTCTTCGGTTCTTAAATCCATAGGAACATTTACCTGATACAATCTATGTTCTTTTTTGTAAAAATTATATTCTTTTCCTAAAACAATAGGATTAGGTATATCTTCTTTTTTTAATCGCAAACAAGCTTGTAGTAAAAATGGGCTTCCCATACTATTATAAATTTTTTATAGTTTATATTTTTAATGAAAGACTAAAGTCTATCTCTTCTTAGTCATTTCAATAGATTCATTAAACTTTTTCTCACAGAATTATAAACATAATAAGTCAAATTGTCAATTATACTACTTCTTTGTTATTTGTTTTCTTTTTTCTTTTTCAGATGTATCAAGATAATTCTCATTTGAAGTAATTGGTCTCCCTAATTCTTTTTCAGTTTCTTTTCTTGCATTTCCAGCTACTTTGCCACCTCTTTTTGCAGCTTTTTCAACTTCAGGATATCCTTGAGAATTTTCTTCTCTAGTTATTTCTGTTGAAACTCTTTCACCAAGCATAGAAAATATTAATTCTAAATCATTCATATGATCACGAAGATTTTCTTGATTTAATCCTTTAAATTTTTGATATTCTTTGGGAGTCATTCCAAAAGTAGCTTTAGAAATTTCCGCAGTTAAAATTGCAAATTCTTTTTCTTCCTTAACATTTCGTTTTTTCCATTCATCTGTTAATTCATCTCTAACTGCAATACCTCTTATTCTTTTCTCAATCCAATCCTCAGAATAACCTTTTGCTATATAAGTTTCTTTCATACGCTTTTGAGCTAATTCAGGATTTTCAATTTCTTGAATTCTTTCATAGCCTACTTTTGCCAACCATAACTTGAAAGGCTCAGCTTTAGGAGAAGGTATTGATTGAATAATTCTAAAAATGCCTTCTGTATTAGCACAATTCATATTTTGAGTTCCACCAGGAGTAATTATTGGAAGGATAGTGGCAATTTGCCCCCACCCTTTTAAAATTTCTTCATCTCTTCTTTTCATATCTTTAATATATCCTTTTGGATCTATTGAATTTGTTAATGCTTGGACAACATCTTCTATTAAAAACCACCATTCATTATTATACCAAGTTCTTCTTATTGATTTGTCTTGAAATACAATGAGAGATTTGTTTTGCTCCATAAAAAGAAATGTCTTTAATTGATTAATAAAGCTTTACATAGAAAAACTGAAACTTTTGCGCTTTGCTTAAAATAACACTAATTTTATCTCTTCTTAGTCATCTCTATATACTCATTAAACTTCTTTTCTTTTTTCTCATGTAATTTAAAAATTATTAATAATATCAAAGCTAGCAAAATAACAATTATAATCCCACCTAAAATATACACTCCATTACCACTAGTTTCTTCAGGAATTGTCCCTTGAAAAATAATATCCTCATAATTAGTATTATTAATATTTTCAACAATAACTTCTTCTTCTCCAACAACTTCAACAGCGATAGGCAGCTCAACACTGTATTCAGAATTAGATAATATTATACTTCCATTATAAACACCAATTGCAGTCCCATTCACCAGCAATCTGTTCGAATAAATCTCATCAGCCATTAAAGTATCAATATGTGTGGCATTGAAAGAAATAACTCTATTAAGATCTCCAGTTAAAGTATAATTTAAATTATTCAAATCTACATCTAAAACATTCTGTACTTTCAAATCTCCAGACTTAGAATCACCTAAATTTAATTTCAAATTTTGATTGGAAACACTAACTAAAAAAACTAAAGCATTCTCTTTAACAATAGTCTCATTAACAATAACTTCTTTAACAGTCTCATTCAAAACATAAACAACTTCCTCTTTCAAATAAACAACAGGAATAATAAAAGTATGATTGTTATAACTTAAACTAATCTCAGAATCATTACTAACATTATAATCAAAATATACATCTTTTGTATCCTCAACTAGAACATTACTTTTACGAGCAACAACTCCATCTGAACTTAAAGTAACATTACAAATTCCAACAATACACTTTAAATTTAAACTAAAACTTCCTTTATTATTCTCTAATAAAATAATTGCAGGCTTAACTCTTAAACTGCTATCAGAACTATTAACAATAAAACTAACATTCTCAGAGCCTATATATAAAGTATAATTTCCAACAACTAAAGGCAAATCAAAATAAACAAAACTATCATCAATAAAATTCTTAATTAAAGGATTAACACTGACTTTATTTCCATCTTGATATAAACTAACCTGTGAACTAGTCAAAGTCCCATTAACCCAAGAAGAATAAGTCTCACCAGCATAATATTCAGCAGAAACAAAACTTAAACATAAAATAAAAATAATTAATATTCTAAACATTCTAAAAAGGTCTCTTAGGTTGTTGCGGTAATCTGCTTGTGAAAGGAGAATAAGAAGTCTGTGTAACCGGAGCACTGCCTCCACCTTTTTTGAACTTGCTTAAGACTGTATCTAAATATCCTTTCTTATAGGCGAAATACCCTCCAACACCAAGACCAACTAATAACAATAATATAATTACCCAAATAATCCAACCACTTCCACCACTAACCGTAGGTTCTTTACCACAAGTACCAAATGAACAAATCTCATCAGTTGAACAATCATCATCAGTCTTACATTCAGCAGTATCAACACCAGTATCAGTTTTACAATCAGCAACACAATATTCAGCATCTGTAGAACTTGCAGTTTTTTCAACTTCATCACAGATACCATCACCGCAAGAACAATCTGAAGGACAATCTAATACATCTTCTAAATAAGGAGATTGATAATCACAGCAACTGCTTCCAGACTTGCAAAACTTACCAAAATCACATTCACTTAGAATACAAGAATTATCTAAACAAACTTCACCTGAATTGCAATCAGAATCAGTAGTGCATCCAATAGTTGTAGTACCTTCAACTTTACAAACACCATCAGTACAAACTTCACCATAACTGCAATCTAAATCAACAACACATTCAACAACTTCTTCAACTCCATCATTTGTAGGAGTAATATCATCATCACTAAATGCTGCATATAAAACTAAAGCAGTATTTTCTACACTACTACCCCAACCTGTAGTAGATTGTTCTTCTCTTAAGTAAGATTTTGCATTGTCAATATTTGTAGAATAATCTGCACCTTCTCTAAAAGCTAAAACTGCCAAAGCAGTAGTATAATGATCTCTATCAAAACTACCATCACTCTTTTGAAGATCTGCTAAATCCAATAAATAAGTATTATCTTTTGTAACAAAATACATTAAAGCAGCTTCTTTTGCATCAGTAGAATCATATTTTTCTTTTAAATAAACTAAATTATTTACTGTAGAACCTAACTTATTTAATGCCCAATCTGAAAACAAAGTAGTTTCCATATCACAAGTGCTGCTTCCACTCTTTGCATAACAACCATTGTTTATTTGAAAATCAGCCATTGTAGCATCTTCATTTCCTAATAAATAATATGTCGAAGATGACTTGTAAACTAAAGCTAATACAACACTTCCTTCTAAATCACTACAATCTATATCTAATATAATTCCCGGATTAGCAGAAATCAAATTAGCTTGTAAACAATCATCTAATCCTAAGAAATGAGAACTGTCACAAGATGTAAACGAACCAGCATCGACAGGAACAGTAATTTCTTTTAACGTTCCTTCTAAATCATATGAAACAACACAATTCCCAGCTGAAGAAGTAACAACTTCTAAATACCAATCACCAGAAACATCAGCTTTTGTTAAAGAATCTTGATACCATAAACCAATATTTTCAAAATTCCCATCATCTTGAACTTCTGTTAAAGCTAAAACTGATAATGCTGTAGATTTTGCATCACAGCTTGAAGAAGGATAACAATATGAAGTACTTAATTGAGTATCTAACCACTCTTGAGATAAAGTAGTATCATAACCAGCAGCATCTAAAGCCATGATAGCCAATGCAGTTTTGTCAACGCTACCAAAAGAACCATCTTTTCCAGCCTGATCAGCTAACCAATCATAACTACTTTGTGCAGAAAAATTTTCAGCTGCATTAACAGAATAAGCAAACGCAATTAAAACTACTAAAACTAACACCACCTTTTTTATTTCTTTCATACCTGAAGCTTTATAAGAACAATTATTTTATAAACCTTTCTGTAATGGAACCATTTGCAAAGGGAAAACGTTCACTTATCTATAAAGAAGATAATGTAATTATAAAAATAGAACGTGAAGATTCTAAAGCTGTAAATCGAATACAAAATGAAGCTCTCTGGTTAAAAAAACTAAATAATTATAATATTGGACCTAAGTTTATCAAATTAGAAAACAATAAACTCTATATGGAATACATTCAAGGAATACTTATTTTAGATTATACAAAAGATATTACAAAAAAAGAAAAAATAATGCTGTTAACAGATTTGTTAAATCAATGTAGAATTTTAGACACTCTTAAGGTTGACAAATTAGAAATGCATCATCCGATTAAACATGTTATAATTAGAAATAAAAAAGTAATATTAATCGACTATGAACGTTGTAAATTCACAGAAAAACCTAAAAATGTTACACAAGTATGCCAATTTATTGCACGATATTACCATCTCCCAGAAATATTAGAAATTGCAAAGAAATATAAGGAGAAATATTCTGAAAAAGAGTTTGAGAACCTAAAAAAATGCTTGACCAACATTTCATGATTGATAAAGAATTATTATTAAGAATAATTAAGATTTCTAAATTAAATAAAGAAGACATTGTTTTAGAAATAGGCCCTGGAACAGGTAATTTAACCGAACTAATTGCAAATAAAGCAAAACATCTTTATGTGATTGAAAAAGATTCAGAATTATTTGAAGAACTGAATGAAAAGTTTGCTTCACCAAAGATAACACTAATACATGATAACGCTGCAAAAGCAAAATTTCCTAATTTCAATAAATGCATTTCAAACTTACCTTACACATTATGTGAAACATTGCTTTGGAAATTTACTAGATATAAGTTTGAATCTTTAACTCTAGTAGTCCCAAAAAACTTTACAGATTTAATTCTTAATAAAAACCCTTCACGATTACAATTATTAGTAGATTCATATTATAATGTAGAGTTAATTGAAGAAATATCTCCAGAATCATTTGAACCTCAGCCTAAAGTTCTATCAGCACTAATACAAATAACTCCAAAAGAAACAAAATCATTTATTAAAGAATTTTTATCTCAATATGATAAAAAAACAAAAAATGCATTGAAAGAAATATTAATGAAAAAAGGATTAACAAAACAACAAGCACTAGAAAAAATATCTTTAAATTTACGACCAAAAATTCAAGATACAAATATAATCAACCTTTCATTACAAGAAATTCAAGAAATTGAAAACAAATTTAAAAAATGAAATACTTTGAAGAAAAACAAAATAAAATTGCAATAGAACGAATAAATATATTACTTGAGAAAGCAGACCAAGTGTTCGATAAAAATAAACTACGAGCTAATAGGTATGTTGAACTAGCACGAAAAATTGCTATGAAAGTAAATTTAAAATTAACTAAAACTCAAAAAAGAAAATTTTGTAAACATTGTTATTCTTATTTAAAACCAGGAGTTAATAGCACTATAAGAATTACAAACCATAAATTAGTAACTTATTGTAAAGAATGCAAAAAATATACTAGAATTATTTTATCGAAACCAACTCAAAAATGATCTTTTTTTCGTCCCCATAATATCATAATAAATTTTCAACCACTCTTTTCTTGCAAACTCTCTTTCCTGCATTAAAACATGCCCAAATCCTCTTTTTTTCAACTCTCTTGTAACTATCCCTCCAGCATGTGGATGTTTATACTTTCTCTCTAAAGGAGACTGAAAACCATGCATGTAATGTATTAACTCATGTGCAATAGTGCCATCAATAATTCCTTCAGGAACTCTCTCATCTTTAAACAAAGAATTAACAACAATTTCAGTATCTAAACTTTTTAATCTCTTAATATGCCCAAACTTGTTCTTCCATCTGCCTTTAAAACGAATTACAACAGTATTTTTCCTAGGAACATCAGGAAATAATAAACCCCATAGATTATCCAATCGTTCCTTCAACCATAAATCATCTCTCATAAAATAAATAAACTAATTTTTATTTATAAAAATTTGGATTTCTTGAACGAAAGTAATATATATTCAAATAGTCTAAGTTGAAGTAGGTGATTAAAATTTCAAAGAATACTGAAGTAATAGATATTAACGGAAAAAAAATTAAAAGAAGCGATGCTATTCCTATTGCTCTTGTTAGACCAAGTATTTTAAAATTAATAAAAAAGAAATATTCAACTAATTCTAATTCTTATATCTCAAAAACAGAATTACAAAAATACAAAAGAGATTACTTTGAAAATATTATAAAAACAGAATCTGGAGAAATTTCTCATCTTGAGAAAGAAGTTCTGAATAGTTTAATGCAACAAGAATCCATTGTAAAAAATATTAATAAAGAAATTGATAAAAATCTTAAATTCAAAGAAAAAGTTTCAGACCTACTAGCTAGTTATGCTGGAAGCTGGTCATTCTTGATAGTATTTTTAGCAGTTGTTATAGGCTGGATAATTTTAAATGCTATTTTCCTATACACTAAACCTCTCGACCCATATCCATTTATCTTACTTAATTTATTATTATCTTGTGTTGCTGCACTCCAAGCTCCAATCATTTTAATGAGCCAAAACAGAAAAGAAGCTATAGACCGTAAACGAGCTGAAAATGATTATAAAATTAACTTGAAAGCAGAATTGGAAGTAAGATTGTTGCACGAAAAAATGGATCATTTACTAGAAACAATTGGAAAAAAACTATTTGAAGTTCAAGAATTACAACTAGAATCTATTGAAGACGGAAAAATTAAGAAATAATTTATTATTTAATTTTTACAATTGCTGAATCAAATCTTCTTCTAATATAAGGAATTAATAAATTCTGAATCATAGAAAATGTAGGATTATTATAACAAATTCTATCTTCCATAAATTGACTATAATCATCATTCATAAAACTATTAGGAACAATTTTTCTATTAATTTTTATAGGTTCAACTCCTAAATCATCTAAAGTAAATCCATTATAATCATTTGATTCATTAAAAGAAATATTTAAACAAAAATCAGAACCGCCTAGATTTTCTAACTTTTTCTTAAAAAGAAATCTATGTCTATTAAATAAATCAAATATCACAAAACTTCTATAACTAAAATCAAAATCTAAATCTACTTTTTTAGGACCCCCATCTATAAACATTCTAGAAGCATAACAGATTCTATAATCATAAACAACTAATCCTTCAGGAGAAACTAATTGTAATCCTTTAGTCATAGCTTCAACATAAAAAGGTATAACTTTTCTTCTTATACTCAAAAAATCTTCTTTAACTAATTCTTTAAACCTATCTCTCTGAACCTTAATATCAAAAGAACTTACCATAGAAGCAACATTAGAATCAACCATATCATCTAAATTTAAATTAACTCTAACAAGATTAAAAGTAGGTCTCTCATCATCAGATTCAATTCCTTTTAAAGTAAACTCTTCTAACCAAGCTTCATAGCTCTCTAAATCTACAGCTCTAAAAACAAGTCTTAAATCATTACTAATATCCATTCTTAAATTCCTAGTTCATTAAGAAATTTATCCCTTCTTGAATTTAGCAATCTCATCAATCAAGTCAATGTGACCCATAAATTGTGCTCTGCAGCAGTATCTAACTACACCTAAAGAATCCATGATTTTTTTAGGATTTTCACCATTAGCTATTCTTTTCTTATAATCTTCATATAAATGTGCTATAGGTTTGCCACAAGATAAACATCTAATTGGAAATATCATATACTATCGAAAATTTCAGGGGTTTTTAAATCTTTCGCCAATCCATTTATCATCTAATTCTCTCATAGGTTTTCCAATTTCTTTTAAAACTACATCATAAGGAACCTTTGCATGACAAGGTAAAATCAATTTCAGTCCATACTTTCTTCGAACTTTCCAAATTCTACCTTCAGTAGTCTTCAAAATAGCCGCAATTTCATTAGCCTTAAAAAAAGGAAATCTATAATGTAATTTTATTATTTTTTCTTTCAAATCATTTGAAGTGTAAACAAGCCTTTTTCCCAAATTATTTGTTTGCCTAACTCTCTGTACTTTCAAGATATGCAAACCTAATCTCCCAGCAATCTCTTTTGAACCTAAACCTTCTTTGCTTAAATTAATTATTTGTTCTATTTTATCTTCAGAGATTTTGTTTGGTTTTATACAACTTTTTTTATCTCTAAAATAATCAGTTTCATCTTGT
>CAYHOR010000016.1:0-9351 GCA_964358235.1 Candidatus Woesearchaeota archaeon | reverse complement strand
CATACCTTTCAGCTTTATCAAATTCACATATACATGGGATTACATTATTTGAAATATTACTTAAATCCAATAATTCTAAAGGACTGAAAACAGACCTGCACCGGCTTATCAACTATGTTAAAGTATTTAGTATTCCTCTTCCAGAAGCATTAAAATTAGTAGCAACAAATAATCCTTCTTATAATACCAAAATTTTATTTTTTGAACTCGCAAAGGAATTAGAAGAAAAAAAAGACCTGAAAAAATATTTAGATTCTAAATCAAGAGAAGCAATCAATAAATATAAGGCATTTCAATCAAGTCCATTTAAAAAATTCTTAAATATCAATTCTGAAATTTTAAAATACTTTAAATTTAAATCTTATTATTTTGTTACAATTTCATTAGCAGTAGTAATACTAGCTGTAAGTTTGTATTATAACACAGAATTTAATTTAATTTTAATAGGAACAATAATTCTAATAAATTTATTGATAATAATACCCATTTTAAGAGATTTATACAATAATTGGATTTTAAATAAAAATTTAGAAACACAATTTTATTATTTTGTAAAAGATTTACACAACACCAAAAATTTACTTCAAATTAACAAAGACTATAAAGAATTAAATCATAATGTTAAAAAATTAATTAACCAATATAAAATGGGAATACTTTTAGAAGCTGCATTACATACTTTCTCAAAAGATATAAATAATTATCTGATTAATTCTTCGATACAAGTCACTCTTGAAGCTAAAAAACATGGAGCAAGCATTTACGAAGTTTTATACCAAATAACAACTTCTAAAGTTTTAAGGAATTCTTTGAGAGTTGAAGAATTATAGAAAATCATCACTGAATAACTCTCTATTATCTCTGTAAAATTCTAAATTCTCTAAAAGTATTCTATCTAAATAATCTGTTAATTTGGATCTTAAATAAATATTAATTTTACTTCCATCTCTAACACAATGTCTAGTTCCAAAATATTTATCCCTAGGAATTTGAGAGTAAATTTCTGAGCCTGTAAAAACTTCAACTGAAAAATTATCTACTACACCAGAATATCTACTAGGATCTATTCCAACTCCAAAAGCCCCTCTTTCTCTTTTTCTCGCATCATTTACTGAAATAGAAATTCTTCCACTTCTTTTATGATGACGAAGCTTAATTAAAACACCTTCTATTGTTTCAGTTTTTAATCGTCTGTATTCATCATCTTCAAGATATAAATCTAAATCCCATAAATGATCAATAGCAGCAATCATTAAAAAGATAAAATTTGGAGAATTTATAAAAATATCTCAACCATAAACTATATAAACCTAAAAATACCAAAAAGTTTACTATGGTTAACAAAATATTACTACCTCAAGAAATCGAAACGTTCTACATAATCCCAACTATAAGAAAACACATAGCTATTAATCTCAAAAATCGAGGACTAAAACAAAAAGAAATCGCAGAAATAATGATGATAAACACTTCTGCAATTAGCCAATATTCAAGCACAAAAAGAGGTAATAGAATAATTTTAAACAAAGAAATACAAAAAGAAATAGAAAACTCTTGTAAAACTATCAAAGACCAAGTATCATACATCAAATCAATTCAAAATATTTTAAAATTTATTAGAAAATCATACATCTGCCAAATACATAAACAAATTTCAAAAGTACCAAAGGAGTGCAAATCATGCATGGATTAAATGAAAAACTAGTTCGCTATATATCCAAATCAAAAAACGAACCTGAATGGATGCTGAACAAACGTTTGCAAGCTCTTAAACTATTCAAAAAAACTAAACTTCCTACTTGGGGTCCATCATTAAAAGCATTAAACTTCAATAAAATTATCTATTATATTGATCCAAATTCTAAAGAAACAAACACTTGGGAAAAAGTCCCGAAAAAAATGAAAAAAACTTTTGAAAGATTAGGAATTCCAGAAGCGGAAAGAAAGGCTTTATCAGGAGTAGGAGCTCAATGGGATTCTTCAATAATTTATCATAAAATAAAAGAATCATTGGAAAAACAAGGAGTAATCTTTGAAAATATGGACACTGCTGTTCAAAAATATCCTGAAATGGTAAAGAAATATTTTATGACTACAAACATCCCTATTCACGATCATAAATTCATTATGTTACACGCAGCAGTATGGTCTGGAGGTACATATATATATGTTCCAAAAAATGTCAAAGTAGACTTACCATTGCAATCATACTTTAGAATGAATGCACAAAGAGGAGGACAATTCGAACATACTTTAATTATCTTAGATGAAGGAGCTGAACTACATTATATTGAAGGCTGTTCCTCACCTCATTATTCAGAAAATTCTATCCATGCAGGTTGTGTAGAACTTCATCTTTTAGAAAATTCTAAAATGCGATATTCATCAATAGAAAACTGGAGTAAAAATGTTTACAATCTTAATACTAAAAGAGCATTAGTTCATAAAAATGCAAAAATTGAATGGGTTACAGGAAACTTAGGTTCACACACAGCAATGGTTTACCCATCATCAATCCTTATCGGAGAAAATGCAAGATCCGAATCATTAGGAATAGCATTCGCAAGTAAGAATCAAACCCAAGATATAGGGGCTAAAGCAATTCACGCTGCTCCAAACACCTCATCAGTAATTAAATCAAAAAGTATTTCTAAAGATGGAGGAATAACAACATATAGAGGATTAGTAAAAATAATTAAAAATGCAAAAAACTCTAAATCTGCAGTAAAATGTGACGCACTAATTTTAGATAAAAAATCTTCTTCAAACACTTATCCTACAATGCAAATGTCAAATAAAAGTTCAGAAATTTCACATGAAGCAACTGTTGGAAAAATTGGTGATGAAGAAATATTTTATTTGATGTCCAGAGGACTATCAGAAGAACAAGCAATACAAATTATAGTAAACGGATTTTTAGATCCAATAATAAAATCATTACCATTAGAATATGCTTTGGAATTAAACAAATTAATTGAGATGGAAATTGAACAATGAAAATTACAAAAAATAAAATAATCCTTTTGAAGAATGAGATAGTTGATGAACCTATTTTAATAGAAAAAAAATCAAATTTAACAATAATTTTAGAAGAAAATTCCCAAGCAGAAATAATTCAATTTTGTAAATATAATGACTTGAAATTTAATCAAAAGATTAAGATTAACTTAAAAAAAAATTCAACTTTAACATTCTATACAATACAATATAATTCTAACCATACAAAAAATAATCTAGAAAAACACGCAAAAATAGACGGAAACGCAACATTAAATTTAATAGATATTTATTTAGGAAATAAAGAATTAAATTCAAAAGATATAATTGAATTATTGAAACCAAATTCAAAATCTATAACAAAATGTATAACTTTTAGTAATAAAGATCAAATATACAATATAGAACAAGAAATAATTCATAAATCCAAATCTGCTCAATCTCAAATGTTTCATAGAGGCATTCTCAATGATACTAGCCAAACAAACTATAAAGCAATTATCAAAGTTCAAAAAAATTGTCCAAATACAAAATCATTTCAAAAATCTGAAAATATATTACTCTCAGAAGAATGTAACTGCACATCAACTCCAGTTTTAGAAGTATTAACAGATAATGTTTCCTGTTCTCACGGAGCTTCAATATCACATCTAAATGAAGATAAATTATTTTATTTATTATCTCGTTCTTTAAATGAAAAAGAAGCAAAACAAATAATCCTAGAAGGTTTTATTACTGAATTAATCCTTAATGAAAAAGTCAAAACATTAGTCATAGAATTAATAACACAAAAAGAGGTATAAAAAATGTATGAAAAAGATTTCCCAATATTGAAACAAAAAGTAAACCGAAAAAGATTGATTTACTTAGATAACGCCGCAACATCTCAAAAACCATCCCAAGTAATCCAAGCTATGAATGATTTCTATGAAAAAGATAATGCAAATGTTCATAGAGGATTACACGAACTTTCAATGAGATCTAGTTTTGCATATGAAAAAGCTCATGAAATAGTAGGGAACTTCATTAACGCTTCAGAAGAAGAGATCATTTTTACAAAGGGAACAACAGAATCATTAAATCTATTAGCATATACTCTAACAAAATCCCTGAAAAAAGGAGATGAAATTATTCTTACAGAAATGGAACATCACAGTAACATAGTTCCATGGACTGAATTAGCAAAAGAAAAAGGAATTAAGATAAAAGTAATTCCATTAAAAGATTATCAATTAGATCTAAAAAAATTTAAATTATTATTAACTAAAAAAACAAAAATAGTTTCTCTAACTCATATTTCAAACGTTTTAGGTACAATCAACCCAATAAAAGAAATAATCAAAATTTCACATAAATATAAAGCTCTAGTCATAATAGATGCCGCACAATCAATATCACATATGAAAATTGACGTTAAAGAATTAGATTGCGACTTCTTGGCATTCTCAGGTCATAAAATGTTTGGTCCAACAGGAATCGGAGTTTTATATGGAAAGAAAAAACTATTAGAAAAACTTCCTCCATTTCAATTTGGCGGTGGTATGATCAAAGAAGTATCTTTTAATAAAACCACATTTAATGATCTTCCATGGAAATTCGAAGCTGGAACACCAAATATAGCTGAAGCAATTGGATTGGTAAAAGCCATTGAATATATTAATAAAATAGGATTAGAAAATATCCAAGCTCACAATCAAGAATTAACAAACTATGCAATAGAAAGATTATCAAAAATAAAAGATTTAAAAATAATTGGGCCTAAAGATAATCAATTAGGGGTAATCTCCTTCGATCTAAAAGATATTCATCCTCACGACGTTAGTGAAATTTTAAATGGAGAAGGAATAGCCATAAGATCTGGCAATCACTGTGCAATGCCTTTGATGAACATACTAAAAATACAAGGAACAAATCGAATTTCATTACAAATTTACAACACTACAAAAGATATTGACGCTTTAATTATTGCATTAAATAAAGTTAAGGAGATTTTCAATGGATGACGAAGAAGAAATTTACAAAGAAAACATATTGGATCACTATAAAAATCCAAGAAATAAAAAAGAATTAAAAAAATGTACAATTAAACACAAAGAAACTAACATTATTTGTGGCGATGAAATAACAATCTACATCCAAATTGAGAAAAATAAAATTAAAGATATTGCATTTACAGGTAATGGTTGTGCAATTAGCCAAGCTTCAATCTCAATGTTAACAGAAAAAATCAAAGGAATGCCTATAAAAGAAGTAAGAAAAATAACCAAAGAAAATATAATTAAAATGCTTGGTATTCCATTAAGTTTTGTTCGAACAAAATGTGCATTATTATCACTAAAAACAGTTTTAAGGGGTATAGAAAATGAAAAAGCTTGAAATTATTGATTTACATGTAGAAGTAAACGGAACAGAGATAATTAAAGGAATAAGTTTGACATTCCTACCAAATAAAGTATATGCTTTAATGGGTCCAAATGGTTCAGGTAAAAGTACATTAGCTAACGCTTTGATGGGAAATCCAAAATATAAAATTACAAAAGGAAAAATTATCCTAGATGGAGAAGATATAACTAATTTAAAACCAAACGAACGTTCTAAACTAGGTTTATTTTTATCATTTCAACATCCTCCAGAAATCCCAGGAGTAAATATTCAAAACTTTTTAAGAATTGCAACAAATAATATAACTAAAAAAAATTATTCTGTTTTAGATTTTCATAATTTAATTAAAGAAAAATTATCAGAACTAAACATGGATACTTCTTTTATTAAAAGAAATCTTAATGAAGGATTTTCCGGAGGAGAAAAGAAACGTCTAGAAATGTTGCAGCTCTCATTACTACAACCAAAATATGCTCTTTTAGATGAAACAGATTCAGGACTTGACGTAGATGCCATTAGAACAGTAGCTGAAAGTATAAACAAAATTAAGAAAAAATCTGAAATGGCAATAATAGTAATATCACATTACCATAAATTCTTAGAATACATAAAACCAGATGAAGTTTCGATAATCTCAAAGGGTAAAATTATTAAACAAGGAACTTCAGAACTTGCAAAACAAATTGAAGATTATGGATTTGAAAATCTAATAAAATGATAACCAAAGAAGAAATAATTCAAGTATTGAAAGAATATAAAGATCCAGAGATAGGTTTAGATATCTGGACTTTAGGTTTAATATATAAAGTAGAAATCGACTATGATTATCTAAAAATTACAATGACATTTACTTCTCCATTCTGTCCATATGGCCAAACAATGGTAGATGATTTAAAACGAATATTTCTAGAAAAAGGAATCAAAAAAATAGATATAGAAATAAGTTTTGACCCTGTCTGGGAACCTAGCGAAGAACTAAAAGAAATTTTAGGATTTTAAACGTTATTTCTTCTTGCAATAATCCAAATATATATCCAAAGAGAGATCCATAAACCTAAAAATATAATCATTAAAATTAAAAGAGGATAAAAAAAGACCTGAAACAATACCTCAATAAAAACAATAAGAAAAGAAGAAGCAAATGAAAAAATAACATCTGGTGCTCCTGTAAGAGCTCCTTGTAAAAGAGAAATAATATCTTGTTTCTGAAGACGAAGAAGGAAAAAAACTATTATAAAAGCAAAAAAACATTGAAATCCAATCTTTCCACAAATCTTTCTAAAGAAAATAAATTTATTATAATTCAAACTGAAAAATAAAAAGAAACTTCCTAATAGAAAAAAAACAATGCTTAATATCAAAAAAAGAGTTTTATTTTGCATATAGGGATCAAGATTTCGAAAAATGGGATAAAGTTGTTCTTTGATTCCTTCTTTAGCCGAAGTAAAATAAGAAGAAAGATAGGGATTATCAACAGTAATTGCACAATCATCAGCAGAAATAGTTCCAGCATCACACTGTGCAAAGAATTCTTGTAATTCAGGAGCATCATGAAGTGAAGAAGAAATTGTATCATAATCTTCTACAATCAAAAGAGTAAACGTCTTATCTAAAATAGAATCCATCTGCGTCTCTTGTGCAGCAAAATTAGATAGAAAAATTATAGCAAAAATAAAAGTAATACTAAATGAAAGAATGAGACCTCCTAAAAAACCAGTAAATGATTTGAAAAAGGGCATAAAATTAACATAAGTAACAATTTTATAAAACTATCGCAACAAATTTAATAATAAAATTCTATACTATCATCCCAAGTGCTATTGTAAATAGATAAACCTATATATCTATGACCATTCTCAAATAAACCAGATATAGTACTTAATATTGAGCGAAAAAGTTTTTCTTCTAATTTATCTTTTGCTTCATCTAAAACAGAATCAGAAATCAAAGATTTTGAAGGAGGATTTTTTATTAAAATTTCTTGTAAGGTTCTCAAAGGTGCTGAATATTCCATTCCAGAAGAAAAAGCATCTTCTGCTAACTTTCTTAAATATTCAGAAACATCACTTCCATCATTAACTAAATCAAGATAACCCTGATATAATTTTTCATAATCTGTTCTTAGTAAACAATAATCTAATCCAGCCATATTTAACAAAAATTATTTGAATATATAAATTTATCTTTACTAAACAAAATTTACCATAGAAATCTTTTTAAATGCTACCCTCCTGTAAAAGCAAAGAAGGAGCATTGATGATAAACAAACTAAGAAGCATTCTAAATCAACTAATTCCGGGTTTATTTAAAAAGAAAAGTCACGTTAAAATTGGTTTGTATGGACCTCCGAACGCCGGAAAAACTACCCTTGCAAACAGAATCTGTAAAGATTGGTTAGGTGAAGATGTTGTAATGGGTACTGCTTCTGAAATTCCACACGAAACTAGAGAAATTCAAATGAAAGAAAATATTCATATTAAAAAGAAAGGAAAAGAAATATCATTTAATCTAGTTGATACTCCAGGTATTGCAACAAAAATTGATTATGAAGATTTTTTAAAACATAAACTAAACAAAAAAGTTGCAAAAGAGAGAGCTAAAGAAGCTACAAAAGGTGTTATTGAAGCTATTAAATGGTTAGATAATATGGACTGTGTAATAGTCGTAATAGACTCAACAACAAATCCTTATTCACAAGTTAACATTACAATTATAGGCAACCTTGCTGCTAGAAATATTCCAGTAATTATCGCAGCAAACAAAATCGATTTGAAAAAATCAAATATTAAGGGTATTGAAGCAGCATTCCCACAATATCCAATAATAGGAATATCAGCAGAACAAGGCATAAATATTGATGAATTATATGATACTTTGATAAAAATCGTAAACTGAGGACAAAAATGCTAGCACTACAATACATTCCATTCAATGAAATAGAAAGTCTTTCTTCAGAGAAAAGAATAACAAAAATTTTAAACATTGTTAAAAAAAATAGAATTGTTTTAATGCAAGGCCGATTAAAACCAGTTGAAGAAGCTGGATTGATTGAAAAAACTATGGAAGAAGTTAACAAAGAATTCAAAGGCATTGAACTTTGTACAATTTATCCTACTGATGAAAAAAATGAAAAAGTTATGAAACAACTCAAACAGATATTTATTAAACTATTCATTGGAGATAGAGAAGGTTTAACTATTATAGGCCCAGCAACAGTTGTAAAGGAAATCAAAAGAAACCCTGACAAGATTGAACTGCTGACACATAACCTCAATCCTAGGGGAATACTAGGGAGAAAATAATAATGCCACACCAATGTGTAAGATGCGGAAAACTATATCCTACTGGTTGTAAGGAACTTTTAATAGGATGCAACTGTGGAGGAAAATTCTTCTTCTTCGTAAAAGATGAATTAATAGAAAAAGCTAAAGAAATAAATGAAAATCTTACTGAAGAAGATAAAATTCAAATGGAAGATGATATCTTCGAATTAATGGGTCAAGAAAAGAATGACCAAGCTGTAGTTCTAGACTTTGAAAGCATAAAAATTTCTAGCCCTGGAAAATATGAACTGGATTTAGTAGACTTATTCAAAGGCAATCCTTTAGTTTTTAAATTAGAAGAAGGAAAATATGTTATAGATATACCAAGCACATTTGCTAATGAAAGAAAGAAGAAGAAATAAATTTATAAGTAAATCCTTAATTTCTAATTTTATGAAGCATTTATTTATAGTCAGACATGGAAATTATGGTATGAGAGATTTAACAGAATCTGGAATAAGTCAAATAGAACAAATAGCAAAAGATATTAGAAGAATTGTTGGAAAAAATTATAGTGGATATTACTTATTATCCTCAACTGCACCAAGAGCAGAACAAACAGCAGATATTATCGCAAAAGCTTTTGGTATAGAACAATTTGATAAGGATATTAGACTTTGGACTAGAGACGGAAATGATTTATCTTTAA
>CAYHOR010000015.1:0-9500 GCA_964358235.1 Candidatus Woesearchaeota archaeon | reverse complement strand
ATCAAATAGAAAAATGTTAATTAATTTCTTAGTACAAGATAGTGTTTCAGGAATGGCATTGAATGGTGCAAGTATTACAATTACAGATGCTCATGCAACACCTGTAACATTCTCACAACCAATTCCACTTACAACAAATAATACTGGAAGATTAACCAGAACTTTAGAAATAGAATTAGGAAGAGTATTAGCAAGAGGAACTACAGAAAGACATACTTTGAATATTGAAGTAACTCATTCAACTTATGCAGCTCCTAAAAGGGGCACGATAGATGTTACATTCCATCCTCCAAGATCAAGGTTGGGAGGGCCAAGAACTTTAACATTTTAAAATGGCAGATAACGACGAAGTAAGATATAGTACAAAAATAAGTGGTGATAATATTTCTAATGATACAATCACTGGTCCTGGTGAAATTAAGTTTAATCATAAAGTTGGAGATGTAGAAATTCCAAACTCTATTGTTATTCCTCAAGAATATTTTCAACAAGATCCAATTATAATTAAATTAACTTCTCCTTTGACAACTATTAAAATAAGCGATTCAGTAAAATTAGAATTTGATATAACTTCAGGTTATCCAAATTCATTTGCAGTATTACTTTCTGTTGAAGGTGATGATAATAGTAAATATGGTATTCTTGCTGAACGAGTATTATACAATTTTATAGATAAAAAATCTTCAATTACATTTGCAGTTCCAGATTCTCCATCTAAAAATTGTTTCGTTAGAATTGTTGGTCTTGATGAAAATGATAAAATTCTTGCAGTAAGTAATCCTTCAAATGAATTTGAAATAGTTTCTCCAATTACAAATGTTACTTTAACTATCGGTCCAATAAAAAAAATAGTTTCAACTGAAGACGAAATTACAGTAATGTTTGAATTAGAACCTTCTCAAGTTGAAGTAGATTTTTTCCTAGTTGCATTAAATATTGATGGAAATTTACATAATCCTTCAAGACAAGTGATTAAAGATCCAAAACTTCGTTCTTTTCAATTTAAAATGCCTAATCAACCTGGAAAAGTATGTCAACTAGGAATAATGGCAGTTAAAGCAGGATCAAATATTGCTAAAGGAGTTTCAAAAAATTTTGAAATTAAATCAAAAGGGTTAAACCCTCCAGTAAATCCAGAATTTAATTTAATCTCTCCAAAATATACTGATGATTTACATGTTGATGATACAATTAATATACAATTTGAATTAATCCCTGAAACATTTATTACTTCTAATTTAAATATTAGTTATTCAATAGACAATTCAACTTTTACCAATATTAAAATAATAAACAATTTCTCTAGAAATGGATCTGTACCATTCACTATACCTAAATGTAAACAATTTTGGTTAAGATTCAATGCACAATCAGTAATAAAAACATTTGGTCCATTTACAATAGGAAATAAAGTTGTAGTAGAACCATTTCAAATAACTACAACTTTAACAAAATTAGATGAATTGTTAAATCAAGGATTATCCTTACCAACTAGAAATATTTTTGCTAGAAGGAATTCAAAAACATTAACTATTGCACAATTCGCAATTGACTTAGTTTATGCAGATAAATCTCCATTAAGATCTCAATTACAAAACAAAATTCCTAAAGTTATTAATCATCTTGAAGAGTTAGATCCAGAATTAGAAAATTCAAATTATAAAAACTTAAATCCTGGAAATTATAATGAATTTAAACAAACTTTAAATGATATCGAAATAAGAAAAGATCGTTTTATAAAATTAAATGATTCAAAAAGAATAGAAGAAATGAGAAGTTTAGCTTCATATTCAATAGAAAAATTAAAACAAAACTCTGACTTTGAAGTCGCATTTAATAAAGAATTTAAGACTCAACTACAAAATCATACTTGGGAAATGATATATAAAAATAAAGAAAAAATAGATTTTATTTTTGTTAGAAGAGAAATTGCTAAAGTAACAGCAATTAGTCATCTTTACAAATTCTTTGAAATTTATTATGATTACTTAATGAATTTAGATGCACAATTTAATAAAATTAAACGTATAATTTCTCAAATAAGAAAAGATATCAAACCCCAATAAACACAGACAACTTTTTTCTAGCTTCTCTTATAGTTTCAGCTTTAACTAAAATTCTGTCATCAAAAACATAAAAATCACCAACAACATTTTCAGAATATTTATTTTTAACTTCTCTGTAATCTCCTTTGAATTGAAACCTAGATGAACCACAAAATTTAACATTACTACTTCTTTTTCCTTCTAAAAAATCATATTTTCCTTTGCATACCGGACAAGTTTCATTTTTCTTGACTTTGACCCAATCTCCATTCATCCACAAACCTCTACTTTTCATCTTCGTAATTTCTTCAATTGCAACTTTTGCAACATTCTTAGCAACACTCATGTCAATTCCTAAAGTTGTACAAGTATCCAATCCTTTAACTTCGGTAAATAAGCATCTAAAACAAAAATCTCCATTAAACAACAACACTCGTCCTAAATCTCCAACAACTCCTGTATAAACCCAAGGAATTTTGTTTTTTCTACAATATTCATTAATTAAAAATCTAGTCTCTAAATTATCCGTACAATCAACAACTAAATCTGATTTTAAAACTGAAACATTCTTATGATCTAAATCTATTACTTTAAACTTTAAATTTAATTTTCGACCTAAAACTTCAGCTTTTGGTTTGCCAACATCTTGTTTTTCAAACAAAACCTGCCTTTCAATATTTTTCTCTTCGATAATATCTCTATCAATAATAAAAACTTCTCCTTTTAACTTTGGAATAATTAAATTTCCAGTAGTCCCGCATCCAACTACAGCAATTTTCATACTCTTATGAATTCTAAAATCCTTTAAAAACTTACCTAGTGGATAAATTTTAACTCTACCATATATATTTAAATCTAATTTCCTTTTTTACCAATATGCAACTTTCAGATTTGCTTGATAAATTGAATTCTTATGAGAAAAAACCAAATATTGAACTAATAAAAAGAGCTTACGAATACGCAGAAAAAGCCCACGAAGGACAAAAACGAGCTACAGGTGAACCTTATATCCAGCATCCATTGAATGTTGCTTATATTTTAGCAGATCTTAAACTAGATGATATTACTATTTCTGCAGCACTTTTACACGATGTAGTTGAAGATACAGAAGTTACAAATTTAGATTTAATTAACGCATTTGGTAATGAAATAGCTTCGTTGGTTGACGCAATTACTAAAATTAAAAGTCTTAAAAACCTCTCTAGAGAAGACTATCATGCTGAAACTATTCGTAAAGTTATCCTTGCCTCTGTAAAAGATGTTAGAGTTATTTTAATCAAATTAGCAGATCGTCTGCATAATATGCGAACGATTTCTGTGTTCAGAGAAGAAAAAAGAAAACGAATTTCAAAAGATGTAATGGATATATATGCTCCAATTGCTCATAAGTTTGGTATATCAAGTATTAAAACTGAACTAGAAGATTTGGCATTTGAACAGCTTGAACCAGAAATATTTAATGAACTAAAAACCAAATTAAAACAAACAAAATCTGAACGTGAAAGTGAAATTAATCAAATAAAAAAAATAATAGAAAAAGAATTAAAAGATACAAAAATAATATGTGAACTATCCGGACGTTCTAAACATATTTATAGTATTTATAAAAAAATGCAAAAAAAGGTTTGTTCTTTTGAATCAATATACGATTTGATGGCTCTTAGAATAATAACAGATAACGTCCGTCATTGTTACGAAATCTTAGGTATTACTCATAGTTTATGGACTCCATTGCCAAACCAGTTTGATGACTATATTGCAACTCCAAAATCAAATATGTATCAATCTCTTCATACTGTCGTATTAGGTCCAAACAAAAATCCCATTGAAATTCAAATAAGAACAAAGGAAATGCACGAAATTGCAGAGAAAGGTATCGCCGCACACTGGAAATATAAAGGCCATGGGAATGAAAAAGATTTCGATCAAAAATTCAAATGGATGCTTGAAGTAAATGAATTGCAAAAAGAATCAGATAATGCCAAAGAATTCCTAAAAATTTTAAATATAGATTTCTTTGAAGACGAAATTTTCACATTTACTCCTAAAGGAAAAATAATTCAACTTCCAAAGAATGCTTCTATTGTAGACTTTGCTTACGCTGTTCATTCTGATTTGGGTGATAAATGTATTGCTGCTAAAGTCAACGGATTATTTGTCCCGTTGAGGGGCACTCTCAGGAATGCAGATAGAGTAGAAATAATTACTTCAAAATCTCAACATCCTTCTAGGGACTGGCTGAAATTTGTAAAAACTTCAAAAGCCGCTTCTAAGATTAAACATTACATTGCATTGACAAAAGGTCTTCCTGCTAAAACTCTTACAAAAACTGAAGCTGTTAAAAAAGAGCTTGAGGAATGGATTATTGACGTTGATAGTATGTCTAAACCCCAAATATTATTATCAAAATGTTGTCATCCAACCCCCGGAGATAAAATTCTAGGTTTTTCAAAAACTATAGGTAAAGTCTCAATTCATTCTGCTAATTGTAGAGTTGTAAAAAATGGCAAGATTAAAGAAAATAAGAAAGTGAATGTAAGGTGGCTTGATAATATTGGTAAAAAAGTCGAAATTAAAGTAGAAGCTAAAGATCGTGTTGGTTTATTCTCAGAAATTTTAAACTCATTAATAGCAATTAACACTCCAGTCAAATCTACTCACGCTAAATCCATTTCTAATGATGATGTAGAATGTATTTTTGAAATTGAAACTAATGGTTTGTCTCATCTGCAAGACGTCATTTCAAGAATAAAAAAGATTAGAAATGTAAAGAATGTTTTTATTGGAAATATGTCTAGGTAAAAAAATAAAAAAAATTAAGAAGCTAATTCTTTCTCAACTGCAGCTTCAAAGTCAGCTAAAGGTCTAGCACCAACGATATTTTGATTCCCTATAAAGAATGCTGGTGTTCCTGTTACGCCTAAACTTGCACCTTCTGTCTCATCTGCTTTAACTTCTGCTTCCATTTCTCCACTGTCTAAACATGTATTGAATGCTTCTGTATCCAAACCTAAATCTGCTGCATACTGTTTTAATTCATCAACGCTTAAAGCTTCTTGATTATCAAACAATACTTGATAATATTCTTCAAACTTACCTTGGGCATAAGCGCACTCTGAAGCTTCTCCAGCTTTTTGTGCATTCTCATGGAATGATAATGGGTAGTTCTTGAATACAATCTTTAATTCGGGATATTCAGCTAACAACTCATCTAAAGTATCAGCAGCTTTTCCACAATATGGACACTGGAAATCAGAGAATTCTACCATTACGATTGTGCCATCTGGATTTCCAATGAATGGTTCATCATTAGTATCGATTACATAATCTTCAGTTTGTGTAGATTCTGGTGTATCATCTGTTGTATCAATACTTTTTTCAGTTGTATCAATTGCCGTTGGAAACAATAAATTTCCATCTTTTGTAACATACAATGTTGCATCTTGAGATGAACCTGTAGTAGCAAGAATTGTTACATCTAATTTGTACAAATCACCTTCTGTTTCAACAGAATTTAATGTAGCAGTGGCATAACCATTTAATAATTTTGCATTTACATAATCAACAGTATTTGCTGCAACAGTGTCTTTGCTTGAAACTGTTGGTAATCCATTCATAGCAACGACTAATACCAATAATACCAAAAGTACTATGGCACTAATCTTCCAAAATTTTGAACTTGTCATTCTATTCCTCCTTACGTTTTCTTTATGTTCTTCTAAAATAGTTCCTTTCTCATCCATTTTAGGCTCCTCCAGCTTTTTTAAAAAGAAATAAGCTATTTAAAGATTTGTGTTTTTGTGTAAAATATATTCAAAATTAAACATTCATTTGTATACATAAAATCTTATAAATGATTCATTTATTACAGCTCCATATGGCCTTATTCGACAGATTTTTTAAAAAAACATTGTATTTTCCAGGTTGTTCTGCAAAATTTCAATCTAAAGATGTTTCAAAACGTCACGAACAAATTTTAAACAAGATTGGAATTAAATATATTAAACTTCCAGAATTAGAAGTTTGCTGTGGTAAACCTGCATTAGAATATGGTTACGTAGAAGATTTTAAAAAATTAATCCAAACAAACCTCGACAATTTTAGAGCTCAAGAAATTAATAAGATTATTACTTCTTGTCCTTATTGCTATTCAATTATGAAACAATATTATGACGAATTTGAAATAGAACACATTTCTCAAACAATATTAAATAATATAAACAAATTTGAAAAAAAAGGTGAAGGTGAGTCTATAACTTATTTTGATTCTTGTAATCCACAAAAACTCCAAGAATTATATGATACTCCTAGACAAATATTAGAAAAATTAGGCTATAGAATTGTTGAATTAGAAAATAATAAAGAAAAAAGTTTATCTTGCGGAGAATCTTTAAAATTAGTTTCAACAAAAATTGCAAAATCTATGGCAGAATCAGTTTTAAGTGAAGTTAAAACTAAAAGGTTTGTTACAATGTCTCCCTCATGTTACTTGCACTTTAATGAAAATAATCCTAAAGGAATAAAGATAATTGAACTTTCAGAGGTTATATTATGAAACTATCTGAAATATTCACACAAAATACATTTGTCGAACTTCCTTCTGATAAACTAGTCTATTCACGTGATGCATCAGAGTTTGAAGGGATTTGTACTGGTGTCGTTTGGCCTACTAGTAAAGACCATATTGTAAATATGATTAAATTTGCATTAAAAGAAAATCCTCATTTTACTATTCGTGGTGCAGGAACTAATAAAGTTGGTGCTTGTGTTCCTTCAAAATCCTTAGTTATAGATATGTCAAGAATGAATCATATTATTGAATGGGGTTACGATTACGTTATCGTAGAATCTGGTGTAATCTTAAATGATTTGTTAAAAGCTACAAAAAAACATAACCTTATTTTTCCAATAAATCTCTTGGAGTCAAACGCATGTACAATTGGTGGCCTTATTGCTATGAATGCTCAAGGACTAAACTCATATTACGGAAGAATGGAAGACTATGTTTTAGAATTAGAAGTTATTGATGGTCAAGGTAATAAAATCAAAACTACAAATATTAAAGACTTTGCAGGAATGGAAGGAACAACTGGTTTGATTTGGACTGCAAAGCTAAAATTATTATCTACACCGATACAAAAATCAATTTCAATTTTTAAATTTAACACAATTAAATCCTTAATTGATAAAGCAGTTATTCTAGACAAATTTAACAATATTCTTTCAATGCAAATGTATGATGAATTATCATCTTCATTTTTAGGTTTGGATGCTTCATATCATCTTATTGTCGAATATAGTAACGATTCTGGTTTAATTAAGAATGAAGAAGAGATTGCTAAATTAGATGAAATGAAAGAAAAATTACAACATATTTTAATTAACAAAAAATTCACAATCAAAGAAGATCCCAAAATTTCATTGGAAGAAATGCCTAAATTCTTGCATTGGTTACAAAAGAATGGAGTTCCTTGTTATGGTAATCTTAAAGATAAAATATTATTTCCTTGCTTTAGAGAAAACTCTAAACTTCAAGAAGAAATGTATATCATAGTAAAATCTGTTAACGGAGAAATTCCTGGTTTCTATGGTATCGGTATTAAACGAAAAAAATTTATTTCATCACAAATGAAAAATAAAGTTTTAATTTTAAAAAATAAATATGATCCATTAAAAGTATTCAACAGGGGTGTTATAATTGACTAAATGTAACGAATGCGGACTTTGTAAAGAATTTTGTCCAGTGTATAGAGTTGTCCGACGTGAAAGTGTTTCTCCGAGGGGATTTGCAATTCTAGAAAAAAAAGAAGTCTATGATAAAGTATTTTATTTATGCACTCTTTGTAATAATTGTAAATCTGTCTGTCCTTACAAAGTTGATTTAAATCTTTTAGAAATGAGAGAAAAAGTTCTTGCAAATAATGAAACACTTGCAATGAAAGAAATGATAGAAAATTTGAGAACTACAGGTAATCCTTACGGAAAGAAAGTAGGAATTTAATAACTTCTTAACTCTTCTAAACAATCTTCTAATGGTTTAGGATAATTTTCCCAAGGACAAATTCTAATAGCTTCATCCATAATTTCTTTTCTTGCAACAAATGGCTCAATTGAAAATTTAAACATTCCAGACTCAAAAGTATAAACTAATGCTCTGCATTCATCCTGTAAAATTAATAAATCTTCAACTTGTTCTGGTGTGTATGAAACCCTTTGTATTATTTCTGGTTTAGGCAAACAACTCATTAAAATCAATATCAAATTCATTTCAAAACTTCTCCAGTCATTCTCGACCATAAAACCAAATCTAATTCATTCATAAGAATTTTAATTTTTTTAGAAAACTTTCTCATCTTCTCTTCAATTTCCAAATATCTCTCACGATTCAATGAAGTGGGGATTTTTTTAATCACTCCAAATTCTATTAAATTATTCAAAATATGTTTATCCAATATAGCATAATCTCCAACGCCTACATTTCGTAAAAAATGTGACGCTTCTTTATATCCAATCCCTTTGAAATTCTTAACTAAATAATCTCTGTCTAATTTAATTGGAACTTTTTGTGCACAATAAATAAAATGTGCTCTTCGATTATAAAACCTGCATGATAATGAATGCAACTTCTCCCTTATTTCTTCTTCCGAACCAATAAATATAACCTTACCAATAGAAGACATAACTTTAGAAGCCATTTTAGAAGAAGTATTAGCTGTCAACAAACAAAAACACAACTCTTGAAACAATTCTTTCTGGCTAAACTTTTTGTCAAACTCTTTTAACCGAGAATCAATTATTCTTTTACTACTTTCGTAATGTTTCAATAATTCTTTTAATTTCTTTGATTGCATCTTCTATATTTTTTCCTGTTGTATTGACATAAGCATTGTAATGTTTAGGATCATCTATATCAACATTATATATTTTTTTATATCTTTCCCTGTCTGTTTCCCACCTAACTTTATTTCTTTTTTCTAATTCCAAAGCACTCTCAGCCTTAGCTTCGCTTTCTCGTTGATTTAAAAAAATTCTTCTAGCACCTTCTTCCCAGCTTACATCTAAATATATTTTTATTGCATCCTGAATGAAATGAAACGCCAAACGACTGTCAAAAATAAAATTATCCTCCGTTTTTCCTATATTCTCAACCCAACTATCAATCATATGATCAACTTCAACCGGTGTAACGTGAGACCACTGCTCAATTGTGTAACCTCTTTCCATTGCAATCTTTCTCTGAAAATCTCCAGTAGAATAATGTTTGAGATTATACTCTTTAGCCAAAGCTTTTCCAACTACAGATTTTCCAGATCCTGGTCTTCCACAAAGAGTTATTTTCATTTTATTGAACAATATCCAATTAATCTAAACCTGTGACCAACCATTCTTGATATTGTAACTTTATCAGTTTTATCTGCACATACTGGTAATTTTAATTTTACAATAAAACTTCCT